>DASUXX010000349.1:0-3442 GCA_036377755.1 Gemmatimonadaceae bacterium | reverse complement strand
CTCGACACTCGCACCGAATTTCCCGAACGAGTGGGAGCTCTTCGCACGGTGGCAGCCCCTCGCCGA
Organism: Gemmatimonadaceae bacterium; assembly: GCA_036377755.1. GTDB lineage: Bacteria > Gemmatimonadota > Gemmatimonadetes > Gemmatimonadales > Gemmatimonadaceae > UBA4720. The sequence goes on along the minus strand of DASUXX010000349.1, from coordinate 3,376 downwards.
AGACTTCGGCAGTCCCGTCACACTCGGCGGACAGGTCGGGTACAACAACGCCGCGGACGGTGTCGATGGTGAAGTATCGCTCGCAAAAAGAATCGGTCCCGCACGATTGATCGCTGCGGGCCGCGCGCTGTCGGATCCATTCGAGTCGGGCAACGTCCGATTCGCCCTCGCAGGCGGCGCAACATTCAGGCTCGGCCAGTACGTCGCGCTTGCAGGTGATGTCGCGTCACTTCTCGATCGCGATTCCACTGAGCGCGTTGCATGGAGCGCCGGCGTTCACATCGCGATTCCGTTGACGCCGCATACGCTGTCGCTTCACGCGACAAACGCACCGATCGCAACGCTGCAGGATGCATCGCGCGGAATAAGCGGAGTGCGATATGGATTCGAGTTCACCATTCCGCTCACGTTGAAAAGGTATTTCGGCAAGCGTGCTGAGAGCGCGCCGGATACCGTTGTCTCCGCAGCTCTCGCTGCGCCCCCGGTGGATACCGCAGCGACGGTTGCAAAGCGCGCGGAGACAACGGGTCCGACGCTACCACCGACTGCGATCATCGATTCGATACAACCGCCTTCGCCGGTGGTTACTGAGAGTCCGAAAGACTCAGTACAGAATCGTACGCCGTCCCGAACATCTGCGCCGCCCGCATCGAAGCCTGCAGCTGCCAAGCCTGCTGCTCCAAGGCCAGTAGCGCGCACGCAAGGCGCAACACGAAAGACGACCATCAAGAACATCAGCTATCTCCAGCCAAAGATCACTGTCGCAGTTGGAACGACGGTGGAGTGGACGAACAGTGATCCACTTCCACACACAGTCACTGCTGTCGACAAGAGCTTCAATTCGGGATTGATACAACCGGGCAAGACATTCCGTCACACTTTTACAAAAGCGGGCACGTTCAACTTCTATTGTATTCCGCATCCCTTCATGAAGGGCACTATCACAGTGACTGAGCGATGAGAGCGAGCCGCCTCGCATTGATCGTGTCAGTGCTTCTCACTGCTGGTGGAATCGCGTGCATCAGCGAGCGCAGCTCCGGTCCCAGTCAAAGTCTCGAGGGATGCAATGCGCAGCTGCCTGCTGAAGCATTCGGCTCGACGATTGTCATCATCAGGGATTTTCAATTCAGTCCGCAGCAGGTCCAGATCAAGCCGGGTGCGAAAGTCACATGGGTGAACTGCGGCCCGCAGGGCGACGAATCGCACACGAGCACATCCAATTCGAACGTGTGGGATTCAGGATTGCTTGCACCCGGCGCGACATTTACGCGCGAGTATGCGCAGGCTGGGTCGTTCCCATATCACTGCACACCTCATCCGGGGATGACGGGCACAGTAACCGTGGAGTGATTAGGTTAGAATCCAATGCGCGCCCGTAGCGCAATTGGATAGAGCATCTGACTTCGGATCAGAAGGTTGGGGGTTCGAGCCCCTCCGGGCGCATAACACTTCAGTCGATGGCAGCTGGCTACTCGCTGCGGGCAAAACATTGCCCGCAGCTTTTTTCATCCCGGCCATAAAGACATCCGTAGCAGGCGACCGTGAGCAATTTCCGGCGCCATTGTCGTTTTATCGACAGGGCCGGGCTGCGATTCGGTTGCGAAAGCTCGAAAAAACCAGCGAGCAACGGGTTTCTATCAAACTCTGACGCGCGACTGAGGTGTTTCTGAGCAACGGGTGAGCGGTCAAAATGAGATTCGGTCCGATTTCGTGGAGGACGATCTGCCTCGCGATCGAGACCAGTCGTGCCTCCTCTGTCACCGTACATCGAACTGGGGAGACGAAAATGAAGGACCGGTACCGAAACATCCTGAAGCTGGCGGCCGTGGCTGCAGCTGCAACAACGCTGGCGTGTTCTGAAGCACCGACGGATGTACAGAGTGTCTCGCCATCGGCGAGCGCCAGTGCCGAACATTTCTGGGACGCCCTGGCAACCACACGCTGGAACACGCGTGCAACACATCTTCTGCAGTTCACCACACCAACACCGCCCAACGGTCAGGCATGGGCGAGCCGGACGCTCACATATCTGTCGCTTGCGCAGTATCGCGCTGCTCTCGCAGCAACGGCCCCGACGAATCGGTCAAAGCATCCTTCAATCTCGGCAGCAGTCGGCCGTGCGTCGGTCGATATCCTCACACACCTGTACATGGAAACGCCGGGCTATTCGCCGCCGTCCGCGATCCCGGCAACCCTCGAACAAATGCTCGCTGCAGACCGCAGCGCACCTGGCTGGCCGGGTGAAGCGAACACTGATGTGGCACTCGGCGACGCTATAGGCAGACAGGTTGCTGCTGCGGTCTGGAGCCAGGCGCAAAGCGACGGGTACACCGCACCCGCGACCGTGACCGCATTCAATGCCGTTCAGGCAACGCGTGCCGTCGGCGCAGGGTACTGGGTGCCGAACGGCGCCGCAGTCCGATCACTCTGGGGAGTGAGGCCGTTCTTCCTGGATCCTGCCACCGAGCTCATCGTCGCGCCGCCGCCACCGAGCTTTGCAGACCTTCAGACCGCGGCCGCCGAAGTTCTGTCGATCAAGACGTCGGGAACGCTTGCCGAGCGTCAGTCGCACGACAGCATCGCGAATTTCTGGAACAAGGTACCCGCGAACGGTCCCTTCACTGCAGGAGAGTGGAATCAGCATGCGGTTGCAATGATCGAATCACATCATCGCACGGAGATCGAGGCGGCGAGAATTCTCGCGTATGCGAACGCAGCTGCGTTCGACTCGCAGATCGAGTGCTTCACTACGAAATACCATTACTGGGTGGCGCGGCCGGCCCAGGTCAACAACGCCATCATACCACTGTTCTCGACTCCAAATCACCCGTCGTATCCGTCGGGGCACTCGTGTATTTCGAGCGCGTTCGGCGCCATGCTGTCGTACGCATTCCCCGACCAGGCATCCCGCGACCTCATGACGGCGGCCGTCGATGAGGCGGGCATCTCTCGAGTCTACGCCGGTATCCACTACATGTTCGATATCCACGAAGGCCACGCAGTCGGAGAGCGTGCAGCGACAAAGGCACGCGCAGGATCGCTCGAATAAAAACAAAAATGAGACCGGTGAGAAAACTCTCACCGGTCTCATTGGTTACGGCCTACTTGACCGTGAAGTCCTTGGTTCCAACGGAATCGCCATTGAGCGTGATCAGAACCTTGTAGTCACCCTTTGGCCACGCAGACGCCTTTGCGATATGGAATTCGTGATACGCATCAGCAGTCGGCGAAATGTCCTGCGATGTCTCATCGACCGTCTGCCCATCCTGGAACGTCACCCTGGATGCGAGCTTCCCGCTTCCAGCTCCTTCGGTTTTCACTGAAACGTAAATCGTATCGCGCACGCCAAAGTCGTGCGCATCATCCTTCACCGTCT
>DASUXX010000348.1:0-4083 GCA_036377755.1 Gemmatimonadaceae bacterium | reverse complement strand
GGTCGAGCTCGAGGAAGCGTATCTGCTCACGACGGCGCTTCCATACAACCTTCAGGTCAAGGCTGGCCAGTTCGTAACTGACTTCGGAAGGCAGAATCCGCAGCATCCGCACTCCTGGGCTTTTGTTGATCAGCCCCTGGTGCTGAATCGGATGTTCGGCCCCGATGGCTTGCGCAGTCAGGGGATGAGACTGTCCTGGCTGCTGCCCACTTCGTTCTACACCGAGGCGATGGTCACCGTTGCCAACAGCAATGGCGAGACAGCGTGGAGCTTCCGATCGCCCGAATCGACCGACATCCATGAAGGTGCACCGGTTGAACGGGCTGTGAAATCGTTCGGCGACATGTTGATTGCTCCGCGACTCACCACGTCCTTCGACCTTACCGAAACACAGACGCTCGTACTTGGAGCTTCAGCGGCATTCGGTCCGAACAATTCAGGCGAGTCGGCGCGCACGCGGATCTTCGGTTTCGATGCGTACTGGAAGTGGAAGCCTGCAGCAGCACAGCAGGGATTCCCGTTCCTGTCGTTCCAGGCAGAAGGTCTCACACGATCGTACGATGCAGCGAATCGTGCGTCTGAAATCCCAGATGACGTATTGCTCCCGGCTGAAGTTCTGAAAGATCGCGGCGGCTACGCTCAGGTTCTCTGGGGTATCAAGCCAAGAATAGTAGCGGGCTTTCGAGGTGAGCTCGTGAAGGGCGACCCGTCCATAACCTTTGCACCATCGCGCGAGAGGCGTACGCGACTGTCACCAAACCTCACGTGGTACCCCACGGAGTTCTCGAAATTCCGCGTGCAATACAACTACGACGACCGCAAGACAATCGGCGTCGATCATTCACTCTGGTTCCAGTTCGAATTTCTTCTCGGTGCGCATGCCGCACACCGCTTTTAGAGATAACAGAGATAACTGCCAGAGCTAACAGAGACACAGAGAACAATGAAAATCAAAACAAGAATTCATAAATACACGGCCCTGACGGCATTCACGATGATGGCGTCAGCGTCGGCTGCAACCGCGCAGCTTCGCGTGGTCGCGACAACTCCGGACCTTGCATCCATTGCGCGCGAGATTGGCGGCAACAAGGTCAACGTCGTCGCACTCGCAAAGCCTACCGAGGATCCACACTTCGTCGATGCAAAGCCGAGTCATATCGTCACGCTGAATCGTGCGGATGTGCTGATCGAAGGTGGCGCAGAGCTCGAGCTTGGCTGGCTCCCGCCACTTCTCGAGAGCTCGCGCAACTCGAAGATCGCCAGTGGAGCGGCGGGCCGTGTCGTCGCGTCGCAGGGCATCAGGATGCTCGACGTTCCGACGAGCTTCGACCGCTCAAAAGGGGACATCCACTCACTTGGGAATCCACATTTTCTGGTCGATCCCGACAATGCAAAGATCGTCGCGAAGAACATCGCCGATCATTTTGCGAAGGTCGATCCTGCCAACGCCTCTACCTATTCTGCAAACCTGAATCGTTTCACGAACGCGGTTTCGATGAAAACAATTCAGTGGGCGCGCGCACTGGCACCGTACAAGGGTGCCAAGGTCGTCACCTATCATAAGGATTTTGTCTACTTTGCCCGCCAGTTTGGTCTCGACATAATCGGCGAGCTCGAGCCCAAGCCTGGCATCGCCCCCTCGCCGGCACACCTGGCAAGTGTGATCGGCGCAATGAAGTCCCAGGGTGGCAAGGTTCTGCTGGTGCAGCCGTACCAGAACCGGCGCACCGCTGAAACCGTCGCGCGGCAGACGGGCGCCAAAGTCCTCGACATGCCGCAGCAGCCCGGTGCACGCTCGGGAACCGGTACGTACATCGGAATGATGGACAACCTCGTCAATACTCTTGCTGCAGGACTGAAATGAACGGCGACCTTCAACTTGCATGGGAGGTGATGAAGTGGCCCTTCGTCGCCTCACTGCTTTTCCCCCCGCTTCTCGTATATCTCGGCCTTCACGTCGTGAAACGGGAAGTGATCTTCGTCGATCTCGCGCTCGCCCAGGTCGCAACGCTCGGCACATGCGTCGCACTGCTGATGGGTCATCACTTCGATGATCGCATCACGTTCTGGATATCACTTGGAGTAACGTTCATCGGCGCTGCGTTCTTCAGCTGGACCCGCAGCAGCCGCAAAGCCGCGGTGCCGCAGGAAGCGATTATCGGAATCACGTTCGTCGTCGCCGCTGCTGGTGTAATTCTCTTGTTGAGCCGTGTCGCCGGCGGTAAGGAAGAGCTCGAACACCTGTTAACCGGTGACATTCTCAACGTGACGAGCGGCGAGATCGGGCAGCGCGCGATTCTCTTTGCAGCGATCGCCGCCTTCTATGCAGCATTTCACAAGCGGTTCGCCGCGATCTCATCCGCGAATCACGAAGCGACTGTCGAAGGCATGAGCGTGCGGCTCTGGGATTTTCTTTTCTATGCGTCATTCGCGATCATCGTTGTTTCATTCGTCCGCATTGCCGGCGTTCTTCTCACGTTCGCGTATCTCATCGTGCCGGCTGTATGCGGAACGATGCTCGCTTCAACCTGGGCGCGACGACTGATCGTTGGATGGATCGTTGCAGTGACCGCGAGCCTTCTCGGGCTTTGGACATCGTACAAAGTGGATCTGCCGACGGGTGCAGCAATTGTTTGTGCGACGGGACTCCTTCTCGCGGTTGTAGGAATTGTTGTCTCAATCTCCCGGACAAACAGAAACCCGGGGTAGGCACGGATCTACATCGATCAGGCCTGTGCGCACCGAAACTGTAAAACCAGGGATAGGCACGGACACTCACGGATAAACACGGACACGCACGGACAAAACCACTAAGAGCAAAAACAGACCAAAAAACAAAAACGAAGAATGGTGATCTCAACTGGTGAGTGCATCACATTAGACCACTCATCGGAGGCGATCAATGCGCAAGAGGTGGCAGCGTCTTAGCGTGGAAGAGCTGCGCGAGCTGTGGGTATTGTGGAAGGACGGCCACACGTATCAGGCGATCAGTGACGCGCTCGCAGTCCCTCTCGATTCGATCTACACTGTCGTTAAAAGATACGGCGGAGTTGTTCCGAGGGAGCGCACAAGAGCAGCGCGCACGCTGAGTCTGAGTGAGCGGGAAGAGATCTCACGTAGCCTGGCGAGCGGAGAATCGATGCGCTCAGTTGCCAGGCGTCTCGGACGTGCAGTGTCGACCATTAGTCGCGAGATTGCTCGCCATGGAGGCCGACCACGTTACCGGGCTGCTGATGCCGACAAGGAAGCATGGAATTGTGCTCTGCGCCCCAAGCGATGCCGGCTCGCTCTCAATCGATCGCTCCGAAATGTGGTGGCCGAGAAGCTTCGATCGGACTGGTCGCCTGAGCAGATTTCACGGTGGCTGGTCATGACCTATCCATCAGACCCCGAGATGCGCGTCTCGCATGAGACTATTTACCGCACGCTTTATGTGCAGGCGCGCGGTGCTCTGAAGAAAGAGCTCACCGCTCACTTAAGGCGCCAGCGCGGAATGCGGCACAGCCGCAAGTCGGCTGTCGGGAGCAAGGCAAAGATCGTTGGTGCGGTATCGATCTCCGAACGACCTCCAGAGGCTCTGGATCGCGCAGTGCCTGGCCATTGGGAAGGCGACATGCTGGCTGGCACGAAGCAATCTAACATTCTCACGCTGGTCGAGCGGAAATCGCGATTTGCGATGCTGATCAGACTGAAAGCTCGTGACTCAGAGAGTGTGGCAAATGCACTGATTCGCCGCGTGAGACACCTGCCAAAGGGCCTGATGCGATCGCTGACTTGGGACAGAGGTCTTGAGATGGCAAGCCACCGTATTTTCACCGTGGCGACTGATGTCCAGGTCTACTTCTGTGATCCGCGAAGTCCGTGGCAACGTGGATCGAATGAGAACACCAATGGACTGTTGCGACAGTATTTCCCAAAAGGAATGGACCTGTCGAATGTCACCCAGCGCCAGTTAGATATAGTTGCCAACAAACTCAACACACGGCCTCGTGAAACTCTCGGCTGGAAAACCCCAGCCGAGGTTTTTGCGAGTAGCGTTGCACTGACTGATTGAGATCGGGAATAATTGATTTTGTTCATCGC
>DASUXX010000347.1:0-3497 GCA_036377755.1 Gemmatimonadaceae bacterium | reverse complement strand
ACCGGGATCATCTCGATCCGGTTCTCGATCGCAATGACCTGGATTTTCTGGCCAGGTTGAATTCCGAGTTCTTCGCGCACCTCCCGGGGGATCACAACCTGGAATTTGGGACTGACCGTTACGACTGGCATTCTATCGATCCTCCTATCGTATGACAATATAACAATCGATAACTATATGGTGCAACACGCCACTGAGGTAGCAGCGGGGTTGGTTTGACGGGTTTAAGAAGAGCCATATCGCCGGCGCCTCGAGACCTGGCAAAGAGAGCGACAATCTCAGCAGCTCGAGGCGTTTTCAGTCCGGTCTCAGCCCTCGCTGAAACCATTCCGCGAGCTGCCGCTCACTGACCTTGCCTGCCGCAAGACGTTCGATTTTCTCGACGACATCAGCTTCCGACGCATAGAAGTCGAAACCGTTCAATCCAAGGAACGAATACGCTGCCATGAAGGCGACCCGTTTGTTGCCATCAATGAAGCCGTGATTCTTCGCGAGGCCGAAGGAGTATGCTGCTGCAAGCATGGCGATGTCCGTATCCGGATTGTAGTTCCATTTTTGCCGCGGCCGTGCCAGTGCTGCTTCGATCAGATTCGCGTCACGTACTCCGGCTTTTCCACCATGCTCTCGGAGCTGAGCAGCATGTATAGCGGAAAGCGCTGCGCGAGTAATCCAGCGCGGCTCTTTCCGCCGGCGCACAGGCATCGATCAGCGAGCGAGCTCGCGCAGCGCGTTGCGGTACTTTTTCGCGCCGCGCTCGTAAACGGCCATCGTGTCGGCGAAATCGGGGTCGAACGGCGTGATCAGAAGTCCGTCGGCCGTTTCGACTACGTACACTTCGTCACCTGCGCCCAGGTTGAAACGGTCGAGCATGGCTTTTGGCAGAACGGTAGCGACTGAGCCGCCAAGCTTCTTCAATGTCTGTGTCTTGGGCACGGGGAACCGGTCGTGGAGTATATACAAAAGTTATACTCCAGCCGCGTCCACCGTCAAGCCGCAATCGCGGTACGGTTATCTGAGTCTCCAGGCTGGTTGACGTTCCGCACGGCCGTTTACATTGGGAGACCACGGTAGAGGTCTCTCATGGGCAGTAACGCTCGACGAATGTGTCTTCGACCTTCATCGATCGATGACTCGTCCCCTCAGTTGGTCAGCACCTGCACCGTAACATGAGACGGGTATTTCACAGTGTGCCATACCCGGTGAGTGGCGGCGCGATAATCGCCGGCCCTTGCGTTGAAGATGTTCGGTACAAAAGTCTGTGGATTGCGATCGTATAGCGGAAACCAGGTACTCTGAACCTGCACCATCAATCGATGCCCCTTCTTGAATCGATAGAGCTGCTGATGCATGTCGACATTGAACCGCGTGACGGTATTCGCGGGAATCGGTGCAGCTCGACTGAATGACTTCCAATAGCGTCCGCGCATGACATCGGCGTTGACGATCAGCTCGTACCCGCCCAGTGAGGGCGTTCCGCTCACTGTATCGGGATAGACATCGATCAGCTTTACCACCCAGTCAGCATCGGTTCCTGTCGTTGACGCGAACAGGTGCGCAGTTACGTCACCGGCGATGATCACATCTTCCGTCAACGGCTCCGTTTGCCAGGTGACGACATCCGGCCGGCCATCCACAAACCGCTGATCGATCTGCATCCAGTGCGCCCCGCTCCCATCATCCGGCCTCGGCGCATTCGGAACCGGATGCGCGGGATCTGAAACGTATTGATCAAACTGCGCCGCTCCGGCGGGCGATGGTGAGTCGAACGACAGCTTTCCGTTCTCTCTCAGGTAGATGTTGCGCGCCTTCACGTTCTTTGGCGGCCAGGCGTCGAAACTCCGCCACTCGTTCGCTCCGGTTTCGAAGACGTGCGCTTCCGGAAAAGGCTTTGCGTCATCACCATGCAGATAGTGCGCGAACCACGGACGCTGAATGTGCTCGCGAAAGTATTTCGATGTATTGCTGCCGAGTGCAATCGGGCCGAGCGAGTCGCCCCCGGCCGTTATCCAGGTGTTATGGAACCATGGGCCAAGCACAATGTGATTCAGCCGCGATGCATCGGACTTCTCGAGAGTGCGATACATGAGCTGTGGCCCCAGTATGTCTTCTTCGTCCCAGAATCCGCCGACGAACAGCATTGGCAGCGTTGTGCTGGTCAGGACATTCTGGAGAGCCTTTGATTGCCAGTATGAATCCCATGCAGGGTGTTCACGGAAGCCCATCCATGACGGGAGAGCAGCGACTTTGGTCGCTCTTGCGAGCGAGTCGAGTGTGGGGAATCGCGAATAGAACGTGTACTGGTCGTAGACGGGAATCTCCAGGTCGCCATCGCCTTCGATATAGGCTGAGTAGAGAAGCCCCTGCGTCTGCCTGAATGCGCCCTGGTGGAAGAAATCGTCGCCGAGCCAGGCGTCGGTTATCGGTGCCTGTGGTGAGATGGCTTTGACGGCCGGATGCGCCCCGACAGCCGCAAGCGCTGCGAGCCAGCCGCGATAGGAAACGCCCATCACGCCGACTCTGCCGCTGTTGTTCGGCAGATTCTTTACTAGCCAGTCGATTGTGTCGTAAGCGTCGGTTGACTCGTTTGTGCCTTTGGAATTGCGTGGATCGTTCTGCGCGCGAAGCGTAATGAACGTGCCTTCCGACTTTCCCCGGCCCCGGATATCCTCGACGACGAAGATGTATCCGTCTTCCGCGAGCTCCCTCAGGTACAGGGGCAACTCGACTGACCTGAGCTCGCGAGATGCGTCGAACGGCGTTCGGATGAGCATAATCGGCAGCGGTTTTGTCTGCTGCGTGGGAGCGAGCGCGACGGCGAAGAGTCTGGTTCCATCGCGCATCGGAATGGTCAGCTCGCGCCGCTCGTACGAGCTCACGTTGTGAACCGTCGGCATCGAGCCGAGTAGCAGGGAAAGGAGAAGCAGGATCATGCGTCCAATATGGGTTGATAGAGCAACTGCGTACATGCAGGTTTGATGATCGACGGTCGCGCTAGGTACTTTTCAGATTCTGGCATTGAAGCTTGAACGTGCGACGTTACACCTGTTACGAAAATCGGCTCGAGAAAATCATCCCATGATCGAACCCCACACGCGATCTGTTCTTGCCGTTTCAACGCTGCTGCTGGCGGCATTCGCGGCAAGCCCTCCCATCGATTTTACACCAACGACCAATTCTGTCCCGATCGACTCGGCAATCTTGAAGAGTTACAAATGGCGCAGCATTGGTCCTGACCGTGGCGGCCGCTCGATTGCTGCGACGGGCGTGAAAGGCAGACCAAAGGAGGCATACTTCGGCGCGACCGGCGGCGGTTTGTGGAAGACAGTCAACGGCGGTACGACGTGGACTCCTGTCACTGACGACAAGATCAAGAGCGCATCGGTTGGCGCGGTGGCTGTGTCGGAATCAAACCCCGACGTCGTCTACATCGGAATGGGAGAGTCATGCATCCGCGGCAACATCATGGCGGGCGATGGCGTTTACAAATCCACCGATGC
>DASUXX010000346.1:0-8594 GCA_036377755.1 Gemmatimonadaceae bacterium | reverse complement strand
GGTATTACACACGCATCTACGCGGACACCAAGGATTCCAACATGGTGTACGCTCTGAACACGGGCATGTATCGCTCGACCAATGGCGGCCGCACGTTCCGTCCAATTCAGGTTCCGCACGGCGACAATCACGATCTCTGGATTTCGCCGCTCGACAACAATCGCATGATCAATGCGAACGACGGCGGCGCGAACGTGTCGTTCAATCAGGGACGCACGTGGACTGAACAGGACCAGGCAACTGCTCAGTTCTATCACGTTGTCACGACAAATCACTTCCCATATCGCGTATGCGGCGCGCAGCAGGACAACTCGACGCTATGTGGCCCTTCGCGTGCACCGGGCGGCATTGGAATCGAACAGTGGTACGACGTCGGGGGCGGCGAGAGCGGCTACATCGCGGTGCGTCCCGATGATCCGGACATCATCTATGCTGGCTCATATGGCGGACTTCTCACGCGTCATGATCAGCGCACAGGATTCGAGCGCAATGTGAATCCGTGGCCGGACAATCCGATGGGTCACGATGCGGCTGACGCGAAGTATCGCTTTCAATGGACGTTCCCGATCGTGATTTCCCCGCACGATCCGGAAGTTCTGTATGTTGGCAGCAGCGTTGTTTTCCGCTCGCGAAACAACGGGCAGAGCTTCGAGCCGATCAGTCCCGACCTCACTCGCCACGATCCGCGCACACTCGGTCCTTCTGGTGGCCCGATCACGAAGGACCAGACCTCGGTGGAGTACTACGCGACGGTGTTCACGATCGCGGAATCACCAGTGACCAAAGGTGTAATCTGGGCGGGTTCCGATGATGGGCTCGTCCATGTCACGCGCGACAATGGCAAGACGTGGAAGAACGTAACTCCGCCGAATATTCCGGAATGGAGCCGCATCTCGATGATCGAGCCGTCGCATTTCAATGCAGGCACCGCATACGTCGCATCGAATCATTATCAGATGGACGACTTCAAGCCGTACATCTATCGCACGACTGATTACGGCGCCACGTGGCAGCTCGTCGTAAATGGAATTCCTGCAAATGAGTTCACACGAGTTGTGCGTGAAGATCCGGATAAGCGCGGTCTACTCTACGCCGGGACAGAGCGCGGCGTATGGGTCAGCTTCAACAATGGAGACTCCTGGCAGACGCTTCGCCGCAATCTTCCCATCGTCCCCGTTCACGACCTCGCCGTAAAGGAAGGCGATCTGGTTGCTGCAACTCACGGCCGCTCGTTCTGGATTCTCGACGACCTTTCAGCGCTTCATCAATTGACGCCGACAATCACCACTCAGAAGGCGCATCTCTTCAAGCCGCGCAATGTATATCGCGCGAATTTCGGAGGCGGCGGTGGCAACGGCGCTGCAGGCGATCATCCCACAGGGCAGAATCCACCGTCAGGCGCAATTGTCTATTACTGGCTCAAGGATCCAAACCAGCTCGTAACCCTCGATTTCCTCGACTCACAAGGCAAGGTGATTCGCACCTTCACAAGCGCACAGGATCCACGCGCAGCGCGTGATTCACTGCGCAATGCTGCACGCGCAGACAGCATTCGCCGTGCAGGGGGAAGACCTGATTCATCGCAACGATCGGAAGCGCGGGGTGAAGAGACGAGTGAAGACGGTCCACGTCGCGCGCCTGCTCCGCCCCGCGTTTCGAACAAGGCAGGTCTCAACACGTTCTCCTGGAACATGCGATATCCGGAGGCGTCATCGTTCGAGAACATGATCATGTGGGCCGCTGGGACGCAGGGTCCCGTCGCAGTTCCGGGTGCGTACACGGTGCGCCTCAAGGTTGGCGGCATCACGCAGTCGGAGAATTTCCGGATCGTCAAAGATCCGCGATCGAAAGCGACTCAGGCCGATCTCGATGCTCAGTTCGCGTTCCTCATGAAAGTGCGTGACGAAACGAGCAAGGCAAACGATGCAGTCAAGCTCGTGCGCAATATCAGAGCGCAGATTGCAGACCGGATGTCGAAGCTCCCTGAGGGAAAACGCGATGCATTCAGGGTGAGCTCGGGTGCATTGAACACGGTGTTGAGCCAGGCCGAGATGGCGATCTACCAGACGCAGAACAGGTCAGGACAGGATCCTCTCAACTATCCAATCCGGCTCAACAACAAAATCGCTGCGCTTGCCGGCGTTGCAGCGAGTGCAGACGCGCGCCCGACGGATCAGACTCTCGAGGTTTTCTCGATTCTGTCGAGGCAGCTCGAAGGTCAGATCTCGACAATTCGTCAGGCGCTTCGAACGCAGCTCCCGGGTTTGAATCGCGAGCTTGCTTCCGCAGGCCTTGCTCCGATCGTTGAATCGACAGCAGAGTCGAACGACTCGTCACCCGCGCAGTCGGCGGGTGATGAAGACGCTGAAGAGGACGACGGAGCTATTTGATCGTCTTGTCGAAGCGCAGGGGATTCTGGACTGTGTAGGAAAAGTGCCACCACTCCTTCTCATAGTTCACGAATCCCTGGCGCTCCATCACACGCTTTAACAGCTGTCGATTCTTCGCGATGGTACCGCTCGCGTTTTTCGTGAATGCAGCGGGAGAGAAGTGATCGAATGGCGTTCCCATGCTGAGCTCCGCCTTGCTCGGCAGACTTACCAGCGTGAGATCGACCGCAACGCCGAGGTTGTGACGGCTGCGCGCTGCGATGTAACCATCGCGAAGAAGGTCGGGACGATTTGCTGTCTGCGTCCACGTGACCATTGCTTCGCTCGCGCGCACGGGACGATATGCATCGAAGATCTTGAGTCCCATTCCCTGAAGTCTGAGATCTTCCTGAACCACGGCGAGCGCAGCAGCTGCCTCAGCACGCAGAAAGGCGCGATTCCATTCGTAACCTGGGAGCGGAGCGCCGGTAAAATTGTTCGGCGTTGCGTATCGCAGGTCCACGATGATCGTGCTGTCGACTTTCTGGAGATCTACCATGAGGGAATCGAAGGCAATGTCATCGCCAGCGGGAAGCTCAGGCGTGTTGATTGGCTCGGGCGTCTTGCGCTGAACCAGGCCACATCCGCCGAGTGCGGCGACGAGTAATGCGGTGCGAACGAATCGAAACGTCATGAGCGGAAAATACCCGATGCGCGCATGACGTCTATATTGGTGACCTTCATATCATGAACCCACTCGAGATTGTTGCCGCCGCAGTCGGCGCCGTCAGCGTCTTCCTCAGCGTTCGCCAGAATATCTGGAGCTGGCCGACGGCGATCGTCAATGTCGGCCTTTACATAATCATCTTCTACGAGTCGAAACTGTACGCCGACGCCGGACTGCAGGTGGTCTATGTCGTGCTCAATGCGTACGGCTGGTACCACTGGCTGTACGGAGGAAAGAATCGTACCGAACTTCCAGTGAGCAGAACCGCGGCGAAATTGTGGGCTCTCCTGGTGCCGATAGGCGTAGCGTCCACCGCGTTGATAGGCACACTGCTCTACCGGGGCACCGATGCGGCGCTGCCCCATGTCGATGCTGCAACTACGAGCACAAGTCTCATCGCTCAGTGGATGATGACGCGAAAGCTGCTCGAGAACTGGATAATCTGGGTCGCGGTCGACGTGGTCTACATCGGGATGTACATCTACAAATCATTGTACGTGACCGCGGTGCTCTACCTCGTATTCCTCATTTTGTCGGCGATGGGATACTTCCAGTGGCGGGCATCGTATCGGGCGAGGCTCGCAGCCGCGTAAGAGCACGTACGGAGGCGATGCCTGCCGCAGGACCAAGTGCAAGGAACGCGAATGCCCACTGCCACCCTGCTCTCGCTGCAACAGCCGGCACTGCCTGTATCGTCACCATCGTGAGGAGAAATCCAAGCGACGTCTGAACGGTCAGCGCGGTGCCGACTGCATGACCCGGCACTGACTCAGTCACGAGCGCACTGAATTGTGCGCTGTCTGCAACGACGAAGAATCCCCAAACGAGTGCAAGCGGCGCGAGCGCAAGGATCGATTTGCCGAAAAACAGTCCAACGAGAAGCGAGCATGTTCCGCTCGCAATGAGAGAGATGGTCACGAGCCGCTCGCGTGAATAGCGATCGGCGTACAATCCGCCCCAGATGCATCCTGCGCCACCGACTGCGATTGTCCCGAATGCAATGAGCGACACGATGTTCGCGGGCTCTTGGCCATGCTCGGAAATCGCGGCGCTCGCTGCAAGGAACGCGGGAATCCACGCCCAGAACGCGTAGAGCTCCCACATGTGGCCAAGATATCCACCCGTTGCGAGGCGCCACTGTTTCACGCGGACAACCGTCGCGACAAGTCCCCACGAAAATGGGCGGGGCGCAAAAGGATAGGGGCCTTCGGAGAACCCCATCGCGACAAGCAATCCAGCTATTGCTGCGCACGCTGACGCTGTGATGATGACAGCATCTGCACTGATGTGCGGAATCGCGTGAACGAGATACGGGGTTGCCTTGCCGACAGTGAGCGCGCCGACAATGGTTCCGATTGCAAGACCGCGCTGATCCTTGAACCAGGTCGCGATCATCTTCATAGCGGGTGGATAAACTCCGGCGAGACAGAAGCCGGTCAGAAACCTCGACATCAGGGCTGCAACGTATGAGTCCGTGGTAATCAGCGACGCATTCACCACTGCGCCAGCAAATGCGGACAGCGCGAACAATCGCCGCGACGGAATCACGTCTGCGAGATTCAGCATCGCCGAAACCGCAGTGCCGGCGACAAACCCAAGCTGCACTATCGTAGTGAGCCACCCCGTCTGCACTGCGCTGAGTGACCAGCGTTGCGCAAGCTGAGCCGATACGGCGCTCGCAGCGAACCAGAGAGACATGCCAAGCAGCTCTGCAACGGAAAGCAGCAGCAGGGTTCGCCAGCGATGTGGATGCGTGTCAGCCATCGCGGAGGAAGGTACAAAAAAAGAACGCGCCCGTTAGGGCGCGTTCATTGTGCCGGTTGCGTGCGCGCGGACGTCAGTCGTTGTCGACGCTCCCAGCTGCACCGTAGCATCGCAGTTACTCACGCGATGCCACTAATGACGAGCAGTCCGAAAAAAGGTCACTGGGTTCCGGAACGTCCCTGGCCGCCGAGGCCAAGTGAGGCCATGTCACGCTTGAAGTCCGGATCGTCAGGATTCACCTGCGGCCATTTCTTCAGGTCGTCGGGCGCAATGACTCCTACGAGATTTCCCATTGCCCCCCTCGATACGGTCTGGCGCAATGGACTATCGTATTCGGCGACGACTCGATACCTGTGCCCTTCCCTCAAATGGATCGCGTTGACTGCGTAGAATTTTCTCGCCATCGATTGGATCATGCCGCTTGCATCCTTTGTTGCAGCGAGCCGCACCAGAACGGTATTGGTCTCCGCATCCTCGAGTCTTACGGCGACGCCGTAATCGTGCAGATGTCCGCTGATGCCGAGTATGCGGCCGCCGGTGGGCGCAACGAACTCGAACGATTTTGATGACTTGCCCGGTGCAAGATCGAACGTGTTTGTGCCACCAACTTCGTTGTTGACGTCGAGCCAGAGCGGGAGGACGGCGATGAGATCGCCAGTAACCTGCGGCGGAGCCCACGTCATGATCACGCGGACACTGACCCCCTTGAGCTCCTTGCCAGTGGAGTTATTCCACGCGACGTAGTAGCCGATGCGCTGCCCTTTGCGGAGGGGCACAGCGAGATTGCCCGGGAGGACGACTGCTTCGGTCTCCTTACCGACCCCAAAGAGCCGCTCGGATGACGAATATATGTATTGCCGCCTGTCGATCGTCACACCGGTAACATGATGCAGCAGCGCAGTGGGAAGAACTTTTCCCTTCGCGTCGCGCACTTCGACGCGAAATCCTTTCGCGTATCCGTCGACCGGCCAGGTGAACTGGTAGAAGGTGTGCACGGCTTCATCGTGGCCCATCTGCATCGACGAATGATCCATGCCGTGCATCGCCATGTTCATCGGCGGCACATCGAACGGCCCCGTTATGAACGACACCTCGTGCTTTGCGGCATCGATCTGAGTCGATGTCGTCTGGGCCGCGATAGGAGCTGTAATTACAGCTGATGCAGCGAGAATCAGAGCGCGCATTCGTAAGATCCGTGATCGTGTGAGGACAATGTTGCCCGAGTCTGCACCCGATTGAATACGTACAGTTACGTAGCACAGTTCTCTCGAACGCGCCAGATTTTTTTCGGATAAACGAGTAGGCGCTGCCATCACTGGCAGCGCCTCGAATAAATATGGAAATGACCCGGGCGGGTCTCGAACCCGCGACCTACGGATTAAAAGTCCGTTGCTCTACCAACTGAGCTACCGGGTCGCCCTTCAACCGTCGTCTCAAAGTAAACGGTATGATGGAGCCGCACCATGCGCCGCCCCATGCCATGAGATTCTCTCATGCGAAGACCGTCGCTCTCATGTAACATTGTGAGAGTGCGCGACTGAATCGACACTTTCTGTCCACCCGAACCGTACGGTCGATGCAGAACCCGAACAATCTTCCAATGACCAATCCGAACAGCGGCCCGAAAACCGAAGAGCATAAGGTCTCTGGCGACGATCTCCTGAACAAAGTCAAGCAGATCGTGCGTGAGGGGAATGCGCGCAAGATCACGATCAAGAGCGAAGCTGGAAAAGTCCTTCTCGAGGTTCCGCTCACCCTCGGCGTAGTGGGCGTGGTACTCGCGCCGGTGTGGATCGCTATTGGTACTATCGCCGCGCTCGCGGGGAAGTACACAATCGTAGTCGAAAAGCGAGCATAGATCGTGGCGCCATCGCGTCATGCGCAGGCCGATGTCCGTTTGCCGTGGCCCGTTTTACGGACGACGGCTTACGGATGACGGCCGACGCCCAACGCGATAGCACCACGCCTTGGCGCCGAGCAGCAATACCAATTCCTTACAGGCCGCCTGCCGAACAATTGTAGGCATTCGGGGGGTATCATCTAATATTGATGCTCCCCCAAAAATCCCACCAGATCATGCAACTCAAAGCACTGTCACTTGCTGCGCTGACTGCGTTTGCAGGCGTCGCCGGCGCGCAGACTCCTGCCGCCACAACCGCACCTGCGCTGTCGACGCGGCTTCCGGTCGATCCCAAGGTCCGCATCGGCACTCTTCCCAACGGACTGCGTTACTACATCCGTCAGAATACGCGCCCTGAAAATCGCGCTGAGCTCCGCCTCGTGGTCAACGCAGGCTCGGTACTCGAGACGCCGGACAAGCTCGGCCTCGCACATTTCCTCGAGCACACCGCGTTCAATGGCACGAAGCACTTCGCCAAGAACGATCTCGTCAAGTACCTCGAGTCGATCGGCGTGCGCTTTGGTGCCGACCTCAATGCGTACACGAGCTTCGACGAGACGGTCTATATCCTCCCGATTCCCACCGATACTGCGAAGATCGTGGACCAGGCATTCACGATCCTCGAAGACTGGGCGCAGGGCCAGACATTCGATCCAACAGAAGTTGCGAACGAGCGCGGCGTTGTCCGCGAAGAATGGCGCGGACGCAAGGGCGCCAGCGACCGCATGCTCCAACAGTGGCTGCCCGTTGCCTTCAAGGGCTCACGCTACGCCGAGCGACTGCCAATTGGAACGGAAGCGAGCATTATGGCAGCGACGCCCGAGAAGCTGCGCACTTTCTACAACACCTGGTATCGGCCGAATCTCATGGCAGTGATCGCTGTTGGTGATTTCGATCCCAATGTCATCGAGAGCAAAATCAAGGAACACTTCTCAGGATTGAAGAATCCTGCGAACGAACAAAAGCGTCCGCTCTACGACGTGCCCGGCAACAAGGAGCCGCTCGTTGCAATCGCAAGTGACAAGGAAGCAACGAGCTCGAGCGTCAACCTCATCTACAAACTCCGCGCAGACAGCGTCAACACCGTCGGCGATTACCGGCAGCTTCTCATGGAGCGCCTGTATCTCACGATGCTGAACAGCCGCTTTGGCGAGATCACGCAGAAGCCCGATGCCCCGTTCCTCGCGGCAGGCGCGTCGAAGGACAATTTTTTCGCGCGCACGACTGAAGCATTCACACTCGTTGCGAACGTCAAGGACGGCGGCATCGAGCGCGGAACAGAGGCTCTTCTAACCGAAGCACGCCGCGTCGATCAGTTTGGATTTCTTCAGTCGGAGCTGGACCGCGTAAAGACCAATGTGCTGCGCTCGTACGAGAGATCATTCGCCGAGCGCGAGAAGACGCAGTCGGAAAGTTTCGTCGAGGAATACATCGGAAACTTCCTCAACGGCGAATCGATTCCCGGAATTGAATACGAGTACAAGCTCGCGCAGGAGCTGCTCCCGACAATCAGTCTCGCCGATGTGAACTCGCTCGCGAAGAAATGGATCACCGACGAGAATCGTGTGATCATCGCACTCGCGCCAGTGAAGGACGGAGTTGCCCTTCCGACGAAAGAAGGATTGCTGGCTGCATTCGACAAGGCATCGAAGGCCAACGTCGTCGCATGGACTGAAACCGTTTCATCGGAAAATCTCGTCGAGAAAGCGCCAGTTGCAGGCAGGATCGTGGCATCGAAGCCGATTACGAGCATTGGCGCAGTTGAATGGAAGCTTTCAAATGGCGCGCGAGTCATCATCAAGCCTACTGACTTCAAGGCCGATGAAGTGCTGTT
>DASUXX010000345.1:0-3949 GCA_036377755.1 Gemmatimonadaceae bacterium | reverse complement strand
CACCTGGGGTCCATACAGAACCACCTGGCCTTTGCCGAGCGGCGCAGTAACGATCTCAGCAGCGCCATTCAGCACCTTCTGTCCCCATGCCCATCCGCTGCGAAGCGGTGTCTCGCTCGCAAACCACGCAACCTGCTTGACATTCGGGTTGCCTGAATCGATGCGGAACGCGCGATCGTTGTCGTAGAAAATGTCTACAGGCGACGACATTCCCCATGCGATCGCACTGGTCGTATCTACTGCAACCTCGAGCACTGAGCCAGGCACGTAATACTTCGCAGATGGAAGCTGCTTGCCACTCTCGTCGACGATTGCATTCTTGAGCGGTAAGCCAAGGTTGTAGCCGATCTCGGAAGCATCGCCTAGTGCGAGGAGAGTCCCACCGTTCTCGACGAATGAGCGAATGCGCGGGAGCGATTTCGCAACACTGATTCGCCCGAGCTTCGAGCGCCATTCAGCGGGAATCTTATCGGCAGGCGGCTGTCCCCGCGGCTGGAACGTTTGCGTGCTGTCCACCTGTGCTGCGAGCCGCGCACCGTCAGGAAGAATCAGCACATCGTACTTCGATGAGAGATCTGTATTGTCGATGTCATTCGCGAATACGACGTCATATGGGAATTCAAACTGGTCGAACACGAAGCGCATCCAGCCTGAAGAGATCTCTCCACCGTACACATCCCACAGTGCGATGCGCGGTGCGCGAAGACGGGTGAGCTTCGACGTATCAGGTGGCGACGCGGCGCCGAAATTCACTCCGCGTGTGGCAGCAACCTGACCCAGTATGTTTCGCGCAGCGGGCGTGTTCGCAACGTAGAACCAACCCGATGGCGACCCCGTATAAACGGCTTCGCCGGCCTTCAACAGTCGATTGACAGCAACGAACGCATCGTTCGTCGTGCGACTCCAGCTGAACCAGGTAGCGCCATTTGGAATTGGTGCAGCGGCAATGACGCCTGCCGGAACCGGCGCATATCCAACCAGCTTCTGGAACGGACCAGTGAACGGATCGAGAATGCGGTCGAACTTCACACCCATCTGATAGGCAAGCGTCCATCCGGCATTGTCATACGGAGGCGTCGGCGGCCCGCCCGGGTATGGAATGTCATTCGGATGATTCTGCGGCTCGAACATGTCGATCACATGCGGCCTGAACGCCTGCGCAGTTTTAACGATATACGATCCCGCCGGATACTGTTTCGATCCAACCGTGAACGAGCTCGTCGCGCGGTGAATGTCGATCCCGTTCTTCACGAGCGCATTGATGAACTTCACTGCTGTCGCAAAGTCAGGCTGATCCGCCGGAATGATGTAGCCGCGCGGATCACGCTCCGCGGGATTCTTCAGCACGCCGATGTATTTCTCGGACGGTCCTGGCTGCCGCGGGTTGTCCGCCTTCGATACTGCATCCTTCACATTCGCAACGAGCTCCGGACGCAGCGTCCACGAATCGCGATTCCCCCGCTCGATCGAGTTCATTCCCATCCGCCACGCGTTGAACAGGAAGTCCTCGCGATATTTCGATGCGATATCCATCACCGCGCGGTTAGCCGAGAGCTCGTATGCAATCGACTGTGCGAAATGCCATTTCTGCGGCATGATCGGATACGGAAGCGCACCACTCGGCAGCAATCGATCCGGAACGAGCGGAATCTCCATTGGCGTGGGATTTCCGATCGCCTCGGTGAGAAGACCGATCATATTGTGGAAATACACAGTCGTGCGCAGCCCACCGTTCCACCATGTGGAATAATTCGAGCCGCTGCGCATCGTCGATCCCGGTTTGCCCTCTTGTATGAAGCGGCTGTGCATCGCAGCGCCAACGAGATCGATACCAACTGGAACGAGCGGATCGAAATTGTAGTTGAATGGATCGCGGAAAGGCGGCGCAAATATCACCGTTCCGGCAGGACCGGTCTGGTGATGATTGTAGACGATCTGCGGATACCACGCGCGATAGAGGATGCTGTCCACGGCCTGCGTCTCAGGCTGTGACGCCATGTATGAATCGCGATTGTTGTCGTGACCGGCGTATTTCTGGTAGAGGCGCGGAATTCCCTGCGTCGATCGATTGGTTTTCACCGAATCGCGCATGTACCAGTTGGAAACGAGGTCCATGCCGTCAGGATTCACGAGCGTCGCGAGAAGAATGTCGTCGCGAAGAAAGCGCACTGTCTCCGGATCGTTTTTGCTGACCATTTCGTAGACGAACTGGATCAGCTGCTGCGCGCCGAGCACTTCTGTAGCGTGCAGTCCCCCGTCGATCCACACGACCGCCTTCCCTTCCCGCGCGAGCTCACGCGCCTGCGATTCTGTCACTCCTTCGGCGCGAGCGAGCTTCGTGACTATTTCCTGATAGCGCGCGAGCTTCGGGAAATTCTCCGGCGACGTGATGATAGCCATCATCATCGGGCGACCCTCGGCTGTCGTGCCGATTCGCACCACCCGCATGCGATTCGATTCGCGATCGAGCTTGTCCCAGTATTTCACTAGCTGGTCGTAGTTGGCGAGGAAATAGTCTTCGCCTATCTCGTGACCGAATTGCTCCTTTGGACTTGTGATTTTTCCCTGGGCATGAGCTGCGTGCGCGGCGACGACAATTGAGACAACGGCAAGGAAGGCTCTACGGATCATTATCAATGAGTTTTTGTGGGGATTGATCTCTTGCTGCTTGATAAAAATTACGCAGTGGGTGTCTCCGCTGACACCGTGGATCGCGCGGCGATTGTGACGCCGGCGAGCATTATTGCGCCGCCAACTAGAGTGATCAGCGATGGAGTCTGCCTGATACCAGGCAGTAAAGCTCCAAGAAGCGTAGCGCCAACGGGCTCACCGAGTGTAACGAGATTCACAACGTACGCAGGAAGAAATTTCAGGGCCCAGTTCATCCCGGTGTGGCCGAGCAGCATTGGTCCGATGGCAAGCGCGGCAAAGATCGCCATCTCACGCGGCGGCTGCGGGATAAGATCGAGATGGGTCACTCGTGCCCCTGCAATGAGGGCAAGCGCGCATGCCGTGTACGCGAGACCAACGTATGACCACAGGCCGTACCGGTGGCGGAGATGTCGTCCAATGCTGTAGTAGATCGCTCCGGTAAGTGCAGCTGAGAGAGCGAGCATGTTGCCGAGAGCGGCACCTCTCTGGTACGAGGCACCGCCTTCAAGAATCGCTGGCGCGGCGATGATCATCGCTCCTGCAATAGCGACCGCTATTCCGGAGATCTGGCGCCTTGTCGCAATCTCGCGAAGAAAAAGTGCAGAGATTGCGATGATGAAAGCCGGCTGCATGTTGACGAGCGTTACTGATGCAGCGATTGTCGTCAGATGAAGCGACGCATTCCAGGCCCAGAAATGCAGCGCGAGCGCCACACCTGCCGCGATTGCGAATCCCGCATCACGTATGGATAGCGTGCGCCAGTCGCGCCATTCGCCCGTGAGCACGAGCGCAATCGCGACGATCACGAGGGACAGCATGAGCCGCCATGCTGCGATTATGAGAGGATCGGAATGAGAAAGCCGCGTCAGTGGTCCAGCGAACGAGATGCCGATGAGTGAAAACGTCAGCACCAGCGCCGGAGAGGGCTTTCTCATTCCATAAAATTACGGCTGCTCGGTGGTCCTGTCGCTGACAGTGAGAAGCTGGCGCTCAGTAATTCCCTGCGCCTTGAGCACCTTTCTATAGTAGCTGCCGCACCCGGGCGTATTCGATCCGCGCACGCATCCATTGTATCGCTGAAGCGCGACGCGAAGATTCGGAGCGTGCTTGATCGCATCTGCGAGGACACTCACGCCGTGGCAGATGTTGCCTTCGATGTCGTAAAGGTCTCTGGACTTGCAGCCCCACTGGCCGCGATGGAACGGCATCACCTGCATCAGTCCGCGCGCTCCGACAAAGCTGCGTGCGCGTGGATTGAGATTGTCGCTCTCGACGAGCATGACGCCGACGAGAAGGG
>DASUXX010000344.1:0-5280 GCA_036377755.1 Gemmatimonadaceae bacterium | reverse complement strand
GCGACCACGGTCAGCGGAATTGCTCAGGGTCTTCGAAATACAGGCTGAGCTCAGGCTCCCTGATCGAAAACAACGTCGACCGGAATTCCCTTCGTCTTGAGACGGTCGAGATCCTTCTGAAGCTCGGGGCTGATCGTTCCGTACTGCTGCTGGAATGCGCCCACTCCCTCGTAATCTCCATTGCCCTGCAGCGTGAGAATCTTCTCACTCAGCGCGTTCATGCCTGCCTGAAATTTCGGGAAGTCCACGCGGTATTTGTTCGTCGCGGAGTCGCGGGTGAATGCGCCCTGCTGCTGAAGGAAATTGAACGCAGCGATGTTCGCTCTTCCATGTGCATCTGCGCCGCCGAAGCGCACTGAACGGAACAATCCGGCAAGGAAGCTCACGTAATTTGCGCGAACGTCTTCACCCTTGAGCTCTCCCTGCTCATTGAGCTTCTGTACCATGTACAATCCGAGAATGTCCGCCTTTCCTTCTTCGAGTGCACCGTAGCGCTCCTTGATTGCGGTGCGAACTGTTCCCTTTCCGTTGATCGTGTTCTTGATGCCAAGTCCGTGTGCGACCTCATGGAACATCGTGTTCTCAAAGAACGCATTGAAGTTGAGCATCTTGAGCTGGTCTTCGTCGACGAGCTCCTGTGCGATCGGCATCAGGATGCGATCGAACTTGGCCTGCATGACATTCTTCAGCTGAAGACGGCGTGTTCCCTTCTTGAGCTGCACTTCTTCGTCGTTCGGCAGGTTGATCGCGATTGTTTTTGCGCCCGAATTCGCCTGCCCGGCGTAGAAGATTGCGTCGTAGGCGTTGAGATCCGAATCAGTGCCCGGCTTTTCGCGCTTGTACTGGTCGGCAACCGGAATTCCCTGCTGCAATGCGGGAAGCATCGATGCATATCGCGAAAGGCGCTGGCTCCATGACTTGTCCTTGATGAGAATGTACGCTTCGTTTGCGGCCTTGTAGCCGTAGAGCTCGTCTTCATACGTCTCGATCGGTCCGATCACAACGTCGATGGTGTTGTTCTTCATATCCATCCACGCGAGGTCACTTGCCTGGTAGTTGTCCGTGAGCAGGGCTTCCGCGCGGAGCTCCAGATACTTCTTGAGGCCCGGATCCTCGGCCAGCTTTGCAGCTTCGCGCAGCTTTGCTGCAGCAATCTCGTTCTGCGCCTTGTAGGCGACATGATACGGAACGGCGATGAGCGAGCTGTCTGGCCCGCGGCGCACGAGCGTGTACAGGTCCTTCAGTGAGTCCGCATGTGCCTTTGGCCCTTTTGCGAGCGCGGCTTCGAACTCTTCCTTGGTTATGTCTTTCGGGTAGAGATTCGCTCCCGGCGGGCGCGGTCCAACTTCGGGAATGAATGGCTCGTTCTCATTGAGACGGTCGTACGGCCCATAGTTGATGTCGATGAATCTCCTGATGCCTGGATCATTCACGGTTGCGAACAGAGAATCGCGCGAGCCGTAAGTCTGATCCCAGAAGATCGGATCCATCGCCTTGGCCGCCTCGATCAGAATCGGAATCATCTGACGTTCCTTCGGCGTCAGCGACGAAGTGTCTGCCTGAATTTTTACCGTCGTGTACTCCGACATGCGGCGCTGCATGTCACCACTCTGGCCCGATGCGGTGTTAGCCGAATCGGTATTCCCACCTGATGATCCCTCGCACCCAAGCAGAAAGAGCGAGAGACATGCGCCAGTAACTACGTGTCGAATCATCGTATCTCCGATGAGAGTTGGAACTATCGCAAGGAAAAAACTTAACCGCGGTTTGAAGCGCTGTGGCTGAAAAGCAGTCCTGCCATTGATGCAGTCCGCGTCGCTTCATACGTTTTGCATTAACCCTACAAAGGAAGGCCGAATGCAACCTGTCTCGTTAGTCCGCAGGATCGTCGTCGCTTTGCTTTTCGTATCAGCACCGCTTCAGGCACAAAGAGTAACAACCGGCGACCTCGCGGGAGTAGTGGTCTCCGAAACTGGCAAGCCGGTTCCTGAAACGACGCTTCAGATCTCGAAAAACGATGGCAGCGCTCCGCAGTCAGCAACGACCGATGCGTCCGGCATGTTCCGCCTCCGTGGACTGGAGCCGGGATTCTATCGCATCAATGCAAGACGGATTGGATTCCGGGAGGCGCAGCTGCAGTCGCTGCGAATCGTCGCGGGCCAGACCACCGAAGTACGTGTTCTGCTCGCTGCTTCTCCAACACAGCTCTCCACTGTCGAAGTTCGTGTCACTGCAACATCGATCGACGCAACTACGACGGAAATCGCGCGACATCTCGACGTAGCCGAAGTATCGCTCGTCCCCATGGCACGCGATGCAAACAGTCTCGTTGGTCTCGTGCCGGGTGCAGCAAAGGGATTCGTCTGGGGCGGCGCAAGCGACGCGACTAACAACTACAAGCTCGACGGTGTCTCGGTAAATCATCCAGGCACTGGCGGCGATTTCCTCTCGCCCAGCATCGACTGGATCGATGCACTGGAAGTTCGCGGCCTCGGTGCAGGCGCCGAGTACGGTGATTTCCAGGGCGGAATCATCAATGCAATTACCAAAACAGGCACCAATGATCTTCGCGGCTCAGTTCGCGCGAATTACATCTCGCCCGGTCTCACCGCGTCCAACATTCAACCGAATGAAGAAGGGGCCGAACAGAACATGCGCCGCGAAATCAGCGCTGAGATGTCCGGCCCGCTGGTTCACGACAGGCTCTTCTATTTCATCGGGGGCCTTATCGTCGATCACAACGTCGCAGTGCCCGATCTCACGACCGCGGCCCTCGACGATACGCGTCCTGTCGAGCAGGAATTCAGAGATCGCCGCGGAATCGCAAAGCTCACCTTCCGCCCCTCGTTAAACGATCGATTCGACGCACTATTCAGTCGCACGCAGGGCTCGGCCGACCGGGCTGAGCTCAACGGGCTCGATGATCCGGCAAGTGCTATCAACGTTTCTGCGCCGACGAATTTCTACGAGCTCGCATGGTCGCGCACTATGACCACAAGCTCGCTCGACGCCCGTGTCGGTGGATTCAATGCTCGCGAAAGCAGGCTCGGCTATGAAGGGGACAACGTCCCTGGCGTGCGCATCTTCACGCGTGGACGGCAGCCGCAGTTTCAGAACGCGCCCTTCAACACACGCGTCGAGCCGCGCAGCATCGGCGGCAATATCACGTGGAGAAAGCAACACACGCTTGGCCAGGGAGAAAATCGCATTGCAATCGGTGCCGAGTACAATCGGGGTTACTGGAAGGCGCAGCGAACACGCAACGGTGGTCTTACGTGGCTCCCGTATCTGAGTCCGGCAACTGGCACTGTCGATCCGCTGAATGCGCCGAGCTGGTTCGACGTAGCAAGTGAATGGGGCGGCGAGACGCATCTCAACTCCGATGTCGAGAATCTCGGAGTGTTCGTGCAGGACTATCTCACACCCGTTCCCAATCTTACTATCATACCCGGTGTGCGATTTGGCAGATGGTCAGGATGGCTCACACCGCACGACTCTGCAGATCAGCGTTTTCTCGCTGCACGCGACAACGCGATCGAGCCGCGCATCGGTGTCGTGTGGGACGTATCGAAACGCAACGATCTCGTCGTGAAGGCGCACTGGGGGCAGTTTCACCAGGCGATGAACTCCGTGTTCTTCGATCGCGCGGAAGGTGGTGACGTCTACACAAACCAGCGTTTTTATGCGCAAGGCCCGAATCTCGAGAGCTCGCGTCGCGTTTATACGCCTGCAGAGCGCGATGCAAAGCTCGCGAATCCGGAAGAGTTCTCTACTGACGTGTTTTCTCTCACATATCAGGAATCGATTCTCAATGAAGCCGGGCGAGTCGAGAACTACAAGCAGCCGTACATTCAGCAAGCGGTGATGAGCATCGAGAAGAGATTCGGTCCTCGCTGGAAGGCCGAGCTCACTTATACCAATCGCATCAACAAGAACATCGTTGGTCTCGTCGACAGAAATCTCGCGACCAACTACAGCCAGCTGCACCATGTCGCCGTGAGAGACCGCGTGACTGCAGAGACGGCGTTCGATCAATACGGAGATCCGCTGATTCTCGAAACTGTGTGGGTGTCAAATAAGGACGTAGTCGCCGATCTCCTTAGACGTCAGCAGTCGATGAAGCCGCTGCCACCCACGCCGGGCTTCACATATGCCGACATAGGCCGGCTCAAATGGGATCCCGATATCGTGTTGACCACCGTGGAAGGCGGACGGCGCACGTTCAACCAGCTTTCTGCAGTCATCAGAACTGAGCAGCCACGATGGAACGCATCCACCTCGTTCACTTACACGAGACTGCGCGGAAACATCGCAGGGCTCAATGGTTTCGGGTCAACCGGCAGTGAGTTCTCCGCAGGCGCCGCTGTAAGACCGAACGAAGCAATCAACTTCGACGGCTACCTGCCGGACTTCCCTTCCTTCGAAAGCAAGACGTGGGTTGGTGGAGAGCTACTATATGGTATACGCGGCGGCGCATTCCTTACGACCTCGCTCGGCAACTACTTCGCGCCGTCATTCCAGATCAACCCTCGTTTCCGGTTCCAGGCGGCCGACCTTTCACCGCTCGACGATGCGCTGTTCGACCAGGTGCGAGGTCAGACGATTCTTCTCGAAGAGCGCGGGAGTAGGAAGTATCAATCGCGGATCAATCTAGACCTGAGAGCGGAGAAGCAATTCACTTCAGGTAACATGGATTGGTTCGTTACCGCGGACCTTTTCAATGCAACTGCGTCGGATGCGATTGTCGAGCGCAATCTCACGATCAACAACAGCGTGAACACGGATCCAACGTCGATCTTCGCAGCACCGCGGCGGCGGGTGAATCCAATGGCGCTTCAGGTGGGTTTACGATTGGAGTTTTGATAACTCCGTGGTGGTTGCATCAGGCACGACAAGGATACATCGTAATTAATCGTTCGGTGGGGCTTGACCCACCGAACGATCGACCTTTCCTCCCCAAACAGAGAAAGAATGCCAACAAATCGTCGTGACTTCGTGAAAGCCTCGGCAGCAATCGCCGCTGTTGCCGGCGCACGAGCTGCGTTTGGCCAGCCAGTCACAGGCTACCTCCCCAACCCCCCGTCGGATTCTGCGATCGACGATCTCGCTCTCGAAGCATTGAACGCTGCCCAGGCAGCGGGAGCATCGTACGCAGATGCGCGTATTGGTCGCTATCGCCGCCAGTTCGTCGCAACGCGCGAGCGCAACGTCACCGGCGTGAACGACAGTGAGTCGTTCGGCATCGGCGTGAGAGCGCTCTATAAAGGATCATGGGGATTT
>DASUXX010000343.1:0-6318 GCA_036377755.1 Gemmatimonadaceae bacterium | reverse complement strand
CGAGCTCTGAACTTCCGAATCGCATCGAGAAGATTGCTCTCGTACTGCTCAGCGCCCTGCTCATAGACATCGCTGTTCAACGTGATGCGCTGATTGCCGACAACGCTTTCCATGCGGCTCGCATCCTGTTCGATGTCACGCGCTGATCGGCCACCGCGAACGAGTCTCATCACGCCCGCGACAGTATTTCGCAGAAGCACGAATGTCTTGAGCCGCTGAAGCTTCAGATACGTTCTGACAAACGCCGGATGCGATCCAAGGCTTTCGGTCGAGCCGGCGCCAAGCGCGCCGTAGTACTCGTTGTGCCCGCCATAAATGACGATGGCGTCCGGCTTCTGATCGATTATCTCACCGGCGAGATCAACGATCGTGTAGCTGTTTGTTGCAGCCATCCCCATGTTGACGACTTCGACCGTGTCTCCGGGAAGTACGTCAGTCAGCGCATCTTCGAGAACACGTGCGAATGTGCCGTTCGGGGGATATGGAAATCCTGCCGCTGACGATTCGCCGAGCACGAAGATGCGCATCGAATGCGCAGGCTTTACTGCGAGAAATGCATCTCCGGGCGGCGAAGGCGGAAATCTTTCCTGCGGGAAATATCGCTTTCCAACGTTCGAACCGGGAACCAGGTAATTGCCACCGAGAACTTCAGGGGTCTCGAATGCACTCGTGTCGCCGCCATAATTCGCAACACGCAGCCCACCCTCGAGAAGCGCGAGCAGCACGAACGGAAAAGCGAGCGTGATGATGAAAAACACCGCTGCCTTTGCAGGCGTCAGCGGCCGGCGCTCCTCTTTCGGCGAAGCTGGTTTTTCCGGATCAGTCCGCGTCGTTTTCTCGCGCGACTTGCGGCCCATCTAGAAAATCGAATAGATGAACGGCGCCAGTGCGGAACCCTGGGCGAACACCAGCAAGCCACCGACAAGCACGAGCACGACCACGATCGGAAGGAGCCAAAGCTTCTTTCGCTCGCGCATGAATGCCCACAGCTCGCCCATAACACTCATCGATTCGCTGCTCCTAGAATTGTCGTTCCATGCCGAGCCGCTGCTTCTCCGCATCCTTCGGCGGCCTGGTTATCCAGTAGCTGCCGTTGTCGGCCTCGTGAACCATTGGATTCCGCCCGATCCTGCGACGGAGAATGCCAATCGGCGTGAGAACAACAAAGTAAACGATGGACATGAAAACCGGAGTCGTGACGCGCGAAATTGCGTGAGCGAGTTTCATCCATGCTGCATCGACGCGCTCGAGCGCACGAGGCGCGACGAGCGCCGCGACAATGAGAATCGCTGCGAAAGCGCCGAAGATCTTTGGCGCGAGATCGTGGCCTCTCCAGAGGGAAATCAGCGCAATGACAAGAAACGCGATACCAACCGTGAGACCGAACTTTCTTCCCTGCCCGCGAGAATAAGGCATCAGTCGAGTGGTATCGGGCTTTTCCATGCACCCGCGTCGAATGTTGGCTGATCTTTCTTAGCTAGAACAAACGAGCCGATGACGAGATAATCGAGATGCGTGCGCATGAAGCAGCGATATGCATCGAGTGGCGTGCAGACGATCGGCTCACCGCGCACGTTGAACGACGTGTTAACAACGAGCGGACATCCTGTAATGCGGTCAAATTCGGTGATCATCTCGTAATACAATGGAGTACGCTCGCGGGATACAGTCTGGATGCGCGCGGAATAATCCAGGTGCGTGACGGCAGGGATGTCGGAGCGCGGAACATTGAGAAGGTCGATTCCCCACTTCTCTCCCTGCTCAGGCAATGGCCTCCGGCGCTCTTCGCACACTGGAGCGACTATGAGCATGTAGGGTGACTCACCATCGAGCTCGAAATATTCCCGCGCGCGACCTTCGAGCACGCTCGGCGCAAAGGGCCGGAATCCTTCGCGGAATTTGATCTTGAGATTGATCAGCGACTGCATTTTCGGATTTCGCGGATCGGCGAGAATGCTCCGCGATCCAAGTGCTCGGGGGCCAAACTCCATTCGCCCCTGAAACCATCCTACAACGTTCTCGCTTGCGATCAGCTCGGCCGTGACGCGCGCGACATCGCTCGCAGGAATTTCCTGATAGGCAGCACCTGCTTCGCTCAACGCGTCTCTGATTTCGTCAGATGAATACTCGGGGCCGAGTAATGCGCCATGCATCGAGTCTGTGGCCGATGGTAAGCGCCGGCTTTCGAAATAGCGATGTGATGCAAGCAGCGCTGCGCCCAGCGCTCCACCCGCGTCGCCTGCGGCAGGCTGAATCCAGATACTCTCAAATTCACTTTCGCGCATCACGCGACCATTTGCGACTGCGTTGAGTGCAACTCCACCAGCCATGCACATAGAGTTCGATCCAGTGAGGCGTCGCGCAGTTCTTACCATGCGCAGAACGATTTCTTCACATACATCCTGAACGCTTCGCGCGAGATCCATCTCCCGCTGAGTCAGTCGTGATTCAGGTACGCGTGGGGGACCGCCAAAGAGAGCGGAGAACTTTTCGCTCGTCATCGTGAGCCCGCTCAGATAATTGAAGTAGCTCTGGTCGAGTCTGAACGAGCCGTCTTCACGCAAGTCGATGAGGTTATCATAGATCGCCTGCACGTATTTCGGTTCACCGTACGGCGCGAGCCCCATGATCTTGTACTCGCCCGAATTGACTCTGAATCCGGTGTGGTACGTAAAGGCGGAATACAAGAGTCCCAGCGAATCCGGCCAGTGGAGCTCACTCAGAAGCTCTATATCGCGACCTTTTCCATGACCGATTGAGGCGGTCGCCCATTCACCGACGCCATCGACCGTGAGTATTGCAGCTTCATCAAATGGCGACGGGAAAAACGCACTCGCTGCATGCGACTCGTGATGCTCGGCATACAGGACCTTTCCCTCATATGCGGCCAGTGCGTCGCGAATCGCTTTGTCAGTGTAAAGCTTCTCCTTTATCCATAAAGGACCGGCCTTCAGAAATGACTTGAATCCGCGTGGTGAAACACCGAGGTATGTCTCGAGAATTCGATCGAACTTGAGAAGCGGCTTGTCGTAAAACACCACTGCCGAGAGGTCGGGGATAGTGATGCCTGCACGGCTGAGACAGTAATCGACAGCGTTACCCGGAAATGAGTCGTCGCCTTTTTTGCGAGTGAAGCGCTCTTCCTGTGCTGCGGCGACGATCTCGCCATCCTGCACGAGCGCTGCAGCGCTGTCGTGATAGTAGGCAGAGATGCCCAGTATCGTGCGGCGGCTCAGTGACGTGCCCTCGTGAGAGACGGGAAACTCATGCGACGAAAGGTGCGCCGCTCTCATTTCCGCGCAAGCGGCGTTGACAAAGGGCCGTCACTCGCTCATTTCGCCTATGATGAATCCGCCGACGAGAGTAAAGATCTGCTGCATCGCGAGCATCGACGAAGCCTGGCTGGCAATCAATCATGGCGCGAGTGCGCTTGGCTTTGTTTCGAGAATGCCAAGCGGCCCTGGACCGATTGAAGAGGAATTGATCGCCGGGATCGTTCCGAAGATTCCAGCGGGCATTGCGACCTTTCTGTTGACGTGCGAGACGCACGCGGATCCAATCATCGCACAGCAGCGGCGCACGCGCGTGAATACGATCCAGCTTGTTGATTCGGTCGATCCAGGAACTCACGAAACACTGCACAAGGAGCTTCCCGGCGTTTCGCTCGTGCAGGTGATTCACGTCACGGGGCGCGAATCAGTCGATGAAGCACTCGAGATTGCACCGCACGTAAATGCCCTGCTGCTCGATTCAGGAAATCCATCGCTCGCGGTGAAGGAGCTGGGTGGAACCGGGCGCGTTCACGATTGGACATTGAGCCGTGAGATACGCGAGCGCGCGCCCGTGCCGGTCTATCTCGCCGGTGGACTCAGCGCATCGAATGCGAAGGAAGCGATCGAGCGCGTGAGGCCATTCGCTCTGGATGTGTGCAGCGGCCTCAGGACTTCAGGACAGCTCGACCCGCACAAAGTCGGTGACTTCATGCGGGTCGTACGGTCGGCCTGATTTGTTTCTTATGCAGCCTCTGAAACGTCAGCCGCCTGAGCGGTAAACTCCGCGTCAACCGAGACGCGAACTTCGTCGCCGACAACGAATCCGCCCGCCTCGAGAGCCTGATTCCAGGTGAGGCCGAAATCGCGCCGATCGATCCTGCCTCGAGCGCTGAAGCCGATGCGCAAGTTGCCCCACGGATCCTGAACGGCCCCCTCATTGGTCACCTTCAGCTCGATCTCGCGTGTGACATCGCGAATGCTGAGGTCTCCGAAGAGAGAGAACTCGCTGTTCACGTCGCCTTCAACCCGGCGTCCGACGAACCGAATCGTCGGCCAGCGATCTGCGTCGAAAAAGTCAGGAGAGCGCAGGTGCGCATCGCGCTGAGCCTGCCGCGTGTCGATGCTTGCCGTCGCGATGCTCACATCGAGCTGAAATCGCTCAGCTTCGGCGAGGTTTCCCTTGAGCGTTCCCGTGAGATCGCCGAAGCGTCCCTTAACCGTCGAGATCATCAGGTGCTTTACGGCGAATTCGACGTTTGTGTGTGCTGCGTCGAGCTGCCAGGTGGTGGTTTGGGCGGTGGGCTGGATTGCGGTTGTCATTTCGTTTACTCCTCGATGGTTAGGTAATGAGCGATTGGGCACTGCACTTTGCATATATGAATCATTGCTGCAAAAAAACTCATGCGATTGAAGCCAGAGCGGACTCGAGCGCAGACAGATCTGTCGTGGCCAGCTTTTCAGCAACTTCGCTTTGAATTCTTCCGACCTCAGCCGCCCCTGCCGCGTGCTTCTCGATGCCAAGCTCGGTGAGCTCAGCGCGAATACTGCGGCGATCGGAAGGATCTGCGACGCGACGAACCAGACCATCTGACTCCAGGCGATCGACCAATTGCGTGATGTTCGAACGCACGCAGCTCAGCTTCGCGGCCAGGTCACTCAAAGTCAGCGGCTCACCAGCTTCGTAGAGTTTTGAGAGAGCGCTGTGTTTCGCCATCGAGAGACCGACATTGTCCAGTGCGGACTCGATTTTCTCCTCGATCAGATGCGCTGCATGCATGATCGAGAAGGCAACCGAGCCCGCGTTCGGTGTCGTTGTCGCTCCGTCGGCTTGATTCATGTATGAATAATACAGCTGACCGAGCTGCGGGTCAAGACCAGACAGTCACCGTTTCTTTTGGGCATCCTGTTTTACAGCATTCCGGATATCGGCAGCCCATCCGGCAGGATCATCGGGCTCGAACGACCAGATCTCTTCGGAACGCCCGCGACCCGCACGGATTCTTATCCGGCCGTCGCTCCTTTCGACAGCAACATCCCTGCGTGTACGCGGCGAGACCTTCAGCCCAACCTTTTCGTTCTTGTGGATGAGTACGCTCGAGCCCGTGACGATGATCGACGCGCGCCGATCTTCCCTTCTCTCGGATCTGCCGCCCGGATCACTCGTATATCTGAACATCACGTCGTCAGCACGACGCCTTACGCCCTCTGCCTGAAACTGCGCTTCCTGAGCCGGAGTGAGGCGGGAAGTAGATGCATCGCACCCGATCAACGCTGACGAAACACCAATCAGAACAAGGAGAATTCTCAGCCGGAACAAGCTGCCAGCTGACGCCCGACCGCTCGAAACCGGTTTTTCGCCCCGATAATCACTGCCTTCGCCTGATTTATGGTAGGTCGTCATCGTCTGGGTTCTTAGCTTCGCGCCAGCTATGAATGCAGCCGGCATGACAAGAGGGATTCTCGATGGCGGGAAGCGCTACGATGCGGTACCGTATCGATTCGCGCCAGTCATTCCACGTGGAATAATGAAATCACTGTCCGACCCGCCGCCATCGACAATCCCGCTCAGTCTGAGGCTGAGGCGCGAGCGCGCGGAGCGGATAATGAATGGACTGCGTGCAGCGATACTGGCGCTGCTTGGCGTCGCCGCGCTTGCCTACGCACCCGCGCTGGCTCCCGAGCTCGACCGCGTCAACGCGGTGCTGCTGATTCCGCTCCTTGCATGGACCGCAGGGCAATACCTCCTCTGGTACAGGAATGAGCATCTCCCTGAATGGCTGCCGATCACCAACGCAATGATCGATGTGACCGCTGTGACGGCGATCATGGCAGGATATTCGATCAGCGGGTCCGGCAACATGGCGCTCCGAACGCCGATATTCATGATGTATTTCGTGATTCTTGCGGCGCGCCCCGTTGCGTCATCCGCACGCAAGACCGCAGTCGTCGGAGCGCTGGCCGTGGTGGAATACACTGCCCTCTTCAGCTGGCTGCTTGTTTCGGGAAAAATCAATCCGTTAATCAGCCCTGTCGATGCAGTGGTCTC
>DASUXX010000342.1:0-2823 GCA_036377755.1 Gemmatimonadaceae bacterium | reverse complement strand
TGAACAGCCTCTAATAATCACACCTATAGTAGTGTCATGTCAACGGGACTCGTTCCCATTTCAGTGGACGGAAAGTCATGCAGATCAGTCGATTAGCTCTCGTTGGGCTCATCTCCGCCGCGGCATCGCCGTACGCGGTTTCAGCGACTCGCGGGGTGCCGATTCTGGCACATCGTGTCGACACGGTATACGTACGCGAGGCCCCTGCCTCGCTCGATTACGACGAGCTCGCGCGTCGCGTCGCGGTAAGATTGAAACCCCAACAATCTGAGAACCCGACAGTGATCGACGGCGACCTCATAGTAAAAGGGCGTATCGGCGTAGGCGGCGCTCCAGAACCGGGAACCGATTACGGCATCACCATCCGCGCACCGATCTCATCGGGCCTGCGCTTGATCTCGAACGAAGCGCTGAAAGATCCGCAACGAGCTGCGAATCAGCACCGCCACGTTGGCACACTCTCGCTCGCGCAGGACGGTGGCCTGAGGCTCGACGTCAACAGCACCTGCTTCACGGATTCACGCGGCTGCACCACCGAAGACAAAGCGCGGCGGCGCGCATTCACAGGATACGACTCGATGGGCGACTACGCGTGGTATCTCTCGAACGTCGACTCTCTCACAGGAGTGACCGACGCGCCCCGCGCACAAAGCCTTGTCTTCAGACTCATCGGTGACGATGGGCACATACATCTCACCGCATTCCGCGCGACGCAGAAAATCTTCTTCAATGGCAGCACCGCTACAAATGCAGCGGACCTTCAGTGGGAAGTCCCACTCGCCCCGATCGTGCCGCCTGCTCAGTGACTAATGCAGCTGCCGGACAATCCGAGGAGAATCACACGGCGCGTGTTCGTCGCCTGTATCTGGTCGTAATCACCTGAGAGAGAATCGGCGCACTCGTTGTACCCGCGCTTGTTCTGAGCGTCCTCGCGCTCGTCTGCAAGCGCGAGACGCTCCCACATGTCCTCACGCTCGGTCGACGCACGCGCTTCGAAAGCATACTGCGCATACGCAACATCTTCACGCGTAAGACCACTTGGCGCCCACGGCCCGGGATTCATCAGTGACGGCCAGCCGGTCGTGTGACTGAATCCGAGAGCATGCATCATCTCGTGCGCAACTACACGCGGATTGTGCAAAGTCTCCGCAGCCCTGAAATGGACGCGCGCATCGTAAACGCCACCGCTGGTGCTCCACGTCACGAGAGTCATGCCTTCGTCACCAGGCATCGACTTGAGGTCGACTACGATCATGTCTTCCGGATCAGATCCGGGAGCGAGAGTCGCAGGCTGGAACAATTGCATCCCGATGTCGCGCTCCATCTGACCTATGATCGCCCAGAATGCAGTCGAATCGTTCGCACTGATGCTCCGATCGTGCTTGAATGCAACCGCTGCAGGCAAGCGTGACGGGTTCCATCCAACGTATCGCGCGGTGGACTTGAGCTTCGATAAACGCAGGAAGCCGAGCTTCCTTCGATTCACCGAATTCAGATCGAGCGCCACGGACTCTCCCTTGTATGACCCCGCGCGAATGGTCCACAGCGAATCGGCGCGCTGCGCGTGAGCATCTGCGGTCGAAGCAATCAGGAGCACAAGGGATACAACAAAGCGACGAACGAACATCTACATCACCGCTTGGTCATGAACGAGTCCTTCTTGAACTCGCGGAACTGAAAATTCGCAGCGGGATTCACCCTGATGGCGGTCAATCTCATCGACTCGATCTGCTTCACGAGATTACTCACAAGCTCCGGCACGACGACTTCCGCATTGTTGACGGCAAACTTCGCCGACGCGACTCGAGCGCCTCCACCGCGGCGAAGATCACGCGCCGTCACTAGCACAGTCATCGTGTCGCCGACTCCGGCAAAACTCGTCGAGATCAGGAGATCCGGCTTGAAGGCTCGCTCGATGTCGGTGCGCACGCGGGTCTTCGTGAGAAGAAGCGCAACCGAATCAGGATCCACGACGGTGTATCCCTTCCTCTTCATCAACGCATTGCGAATGTTCTCGGAAACAACACTGCCGAACGCATTAAGATTCTCGTTGCGACTCGCCCTCGGCTCCGTTACAACCACGCGACGCTTTGCACTCCATTCCGGCGGAATCGCACCGAGCTCCGCGAATACGGGCATCTGCGCTCCGCGCGGGAGATTCGCGCGAATGATCGAATCGATCGCGACTTTGCGCGCGACCGCCGCGATGGAGTCGGCAAACATTGTCACCTGCTGACGCCCGTGAATTGCTTCTTCACGAGCGATGCGCTTTTGAACTGCTTCCGCAATCGCAAGCGAGTCTGCCGCAGTCAGCTGAAGCGGTGCGGGCTTCGTCGCAGGTTTTGGAACAGCAGGCTGAGGTATTACCGGGGGAACAATTGCAGTGGCACCACCAGATGCAGCAGCCTTTGAAGACGGCGCTGCATTCGGTCGCGTACCGCGTCCCGAATACGCGAATACCACAACTGCCGACGCAAGCGCGACAGTTGCGACACCCGCGGAAATAGTCATCTGCCGGCGTCTGTTCGAAACACTCGGCAGAACTTTGGTCGATGCAGTCTTTACGTCACCCGACGA
Organism: Gemmatimonadaceae bacterium; assembly: GCA_036377755.1. GTDB lineage: Bacteria > Gemmatimonadota > Gemmatimonadetes > Gemmatimonadales > Gemmatimonadaceae > UBA4720. The sequence goes on along the minus strand of DASUXX010000342.1, from coordinate 246 downwards.
CGTGGTGATCGCATCGAGCGCGCTCATCAGCGCTTCGGCGGTCGGTGGTCGATCGTTCGGCTCCTTGGCAAGACACTGCATGATGATCGCCGAGAGCGGCGGCGGAACATCGGGGCAGCATTGGTACAGCGGCTCAGGGACGCGCGTGAGCTGCGCAGCCATTGTCGCTGCGGGAGATGGTCCGGTGAATGGCGATTCACCGGTGAGCAGCTCGTATGCGAGCAAACCCACTGCGTAGATATCGAT
>DASUXX010000341.1:0-5831 GCA_036377755.1 Gemmatimonadaceae bacterium | reverse complement strand
TGTTGTTGCAAGGATCTTCACCACCCAGAACACGAGCGTAACGGGTGGGACCTTGCTCAACGCATCTCTCAGCCGGGTATCATCTGCCATGGGAGCTTTGTTTGACCTATTGAAGAGGCGCGTTACCGAAAACGAAAGCGTTGAGAAATTCGCTCGCTATCGGTGACGATTCGAGATTACCACTGCCGAGGGGAAACCTTGAACTCAGCCCGTCGGAGTTTGCCAATGCGATGAACGCTCGCTTCATGGACGGAACGCGAATGATCAGGGACGAGTTGCCCACCCAGTATCCGTAAGCCCATTGAATCATGGTTCCGCGAATGTTCTGCGAGAACCATCCAATTGCGTACGGGAGTGTCGTACCTGTCGTGCTCTTCGCCGGCTCGAAAAGCATCGAGCGCTCAGAAGCGGTGAGCAGGCGATCGGAATCGATTGCGATTGAATACATGAGCATGTCTTCAACTGTCGATATCATTCCCGCCGCTGGGCTGAACTCCGTTGGGAAACCGGATCTGGTAAAGGACGATCCGCTCGCGTTATAGCCGACAGCAAAATTCGCGAGGAACGCATCACGATTGAGTCCTGATGCTGCAAAGGCATCGTTGTAGACATTCGGCGCTGTTCTCAGCAAGCCGGCGGGCTGCACGATCCGCTCGACGACAAGCTGAGCAAAAGATTTTCCTGAGGCTGCCTCGATCACCTTTTGCAATAGCGCGAACCTGTCTCCGTTGTATGAGAAGCTCTGACCCGGCGTTCCTTCGGACGTCATGTTCGCGAGATGACGCACTTTGATTCCCGTATTGTTGGGAATGCTCACGCCGTACTTCGTAACGGGATCATCGAGTGAGAGCTTCCCTTCGGACACGAGCTTCACGATCAGTATTCCGGCGAATCCTTTCGTAAGCGATGCGATGTGAAAATCAGTTGACTGAGTCGCAGGCTTGTGCTGCTCGAGATCAGCGAAGCCCAGTCCCGCTGTCCAGACGATGCGATCACCCTCGGAAATTCCGACGCTGAGCCCGGGAACTTTGAGATTACCGCGCAGTGTCTCGAGGCGCTCCTCGAGCTCGGCGAGGCTGTGAGCAGTGCCGTCGAGTCCAGGACCAGCCGGATTGCTGCACGCAATCGCGATGAGTGCGGACGCGGCGAGGTAGCTACGGCTCGTCACATCGTCCCCGACTGCGTCCACCTGATGATGTTCGCGCGCAGCATCGGCAGGGTTACAGTTCCGTTCTCGAGGACGCGATCATGGAACTGGCGAATGTCGAACTTGTCACCAAGTTTCTGCTTCGCCATCGATCGCAGATTCATGATCTCTGTCCGTCCGATCATATACGATGGCGCCTGCCCGGGCCATGAGATGTAGCGATCGATTTCTCCTTCGACGATGCTGCGACTCAGCGTCGTGTGCGCAGCGAGCGTGTCGATTGCCTGCCCGCGAGTCCATCCTTTAGTATGAATGCCTGCATCGATGAGACATCGGGCAGCGCGAAAGGCCTGGCTGCTGAACATTCCCATTCTCGACATGGGTGACGAATAGACACCCATCTCATCACTGAGCATCTCAGCGTAAAGTGCCCAGCCTTCGCCGAAGCCGGAATTGAAGAAGCGCTGTACGAACGGATGCAGATCGGTCCTGGCGAGCGCGATCGATGTCTGGAGATGATGTCCTGGAACAGTCTCGTGAAATGCGGTTGCCTCGATGTCAGATCGGCTCTTGTGCTCCGGATCCCATGTATTGATCAGGAATACCGAAGGCCGATCATTCGGAGCGCCTGCCTGAAGCTGGCCTGGCGCTCCGGCACGCTGACGGAATTCGGGATACGGCTTGATAATGACTGGGAACGTCGGCAACAACCCGAACCACTTTGGCAGCTCTTTCTCAGCACGATCGATTGCAGCCTGCGATGTATCGATCACCGCCTGCCGGCTGCGGAATGTGTATTTCGGGTCTGTCTTGAATTGCGTGAGAAGCGCATGCAGATCGTCAGTGCCGAAGTCGTTGCGCGCAATTGCGTGCATTGCGTCGTCGAGCTTGCGCATTTCCCGCTCGCCGATCGCAAACACTGAGTCTGCAGGAATGTCTACTGTCGAGTAGTATCGAGTGACAGCACGATAGCACGCGGTGCCGTTCGGATTCGACGACACTCCGAGGGTCTTTCGCGATTTGGGGAGATATTCGTTGGCGAGGTAATCGCGATAGCGTTGAATTGCGGGATTGATTCCGGTCGTTATCTCGAGTGCGAGCTGTTTTCTGAACTCGCCCGCGTCAGCGGCGGTGTCTCGCTGAGCAGGTGAATAGAACGGCGATGATTCAGCGGCGCCTGACGATAGATCAGTAACTTGTCGGATGACGTTTCGAACCACCACATCCGGCGCGGTGTAACCCTGGCGTATTCCTTCATGAAGATTCGCGATCTCGTTGTCGATGAAATGCGGAAGTGCTTTGGCACGCGCGAGAGCCGCAGCCCGGCGTGCGGGAGTTCCTGTTCTCTGCTGCGCTGCCACGTCCGTGTATTCCTGCTGCCAGCCAGTGACGTAGGAGCTGATGTTCCATAGCTCGATCTTGCAGATGCGCCTTCCGATAAGCGCTCCGACATTGTGGCGAAGTATTCCATACGTGACCCATTCGGGTTTGCCAATGAGCGCAGTCGTATCTATCTGCTGGAGTTGGGCGAAGACGCTGTCTTCATAACGATTCCACCGGGTGAGTGCGGCTGGCGAATTGTCGAAGACATTCGAAGCGAGCGGGGCCATCCACCCAGTATCTTCGGTGGCCGAACCGGGATCGCGCTCAGTGCTCGCGCGGAACCACGCGGTGGCGAGCGCATTGACCTGATCCGCGGGAGGTGGCGCGGCCGCCTCATGGGCAGCGGTCAGAGTGCAGACAATGAGGATCACAACGAGCGCAGGCTTCATCTGTCCCTCGTTACGGTTTGTCCGTCAGAAGCATAATTCTAGCTTCCTTCACTCCTTCGCGTGCGATGCCGCCCTATCCTTCGCCGCCAGCTGATTACGCTGGTGGCCGTTGGCTCATGATCGATCGCAGCTTGAGCAATGCAAGCACTGCGAGTCGTCCTGCATCTGCTTTTCCTCCCCCTGCGCTCCGCAACACAACGAGGCCGAAATGCCTTTCAGGATCGTACAGGACCATGCTGGTGTAGCCGGAAACGTTGCCCGAGTGACCCAGGGCAACGATGTTGTTCCATCTGTTGACTTGAGTTCCAAGACCGTAGCCGTAGTCGAGTGATTGGTTCGCAGCAACCGGAACGTTATCGCGCAGCTTGAGAGTCTCCTTGCGCAGGACACTGTCGGGCCCGTATCCGAGCTCGAACGAAATAAACTTCGCGAGATCGCCAACTGTTGAATACGCACCTCCTGCTGCGAGTCCCGCGCCTGGCCCGTTGAGATTTTCGTTCGCTGCATCATCGTAGTTGAGTGAGTCCTTGCAAAGCACGTCATAGTCGACGCCTGTTGCGAGTCTTTCACGCAATGATGGAGTCAGCTCGAAGCCGGATGACGACATGCCGAGCGGCTGAAGTATGTGACGCCGCTGATAATCGACGTAGCTCTCACCTGCGGCGCGCGAAAGTGCGGCACCGAGAATGGAATATCCAATGTTCGAATACCCGTATCCTGATCCGGGCTCGCGCGCGTACTTCGTCGATGGAAGTGCGGCAATCAGCGGTGTCATCCAGTTTGCAGGCAGGCCCGACTGCGATTTGCGATTGTCATCGGCACCGCGTGCAAGACCGGACGTCATTGTCGCAAGCTGAACGAGTGTCGGTGATGCAATTCCCGGCGCATACGCGGGAATGTGTTTCACTTCCGGAAAGTAGCGATCCACCGGATCTGACAATCTCACTCGCTTGTTCTCAACGAGTTGTAAGAGCATCACCGCAGTGAGCTGTTTTGTCACTGACGCGATGCGATAAACCGTCGCCGGTGTAGCAGGACGTGTACGCGCCGAGTCGGCGAATCCATAGCTCTTTGCCCAGACCATGTTTGGGCCGGAGACGACGCCTATGGTGATGCTGCCGAGACTGTCCTTGGCGAATTCGGCTGCGGCGATCGAGTCGACTTTGCCGAGTGCGTCTGTTGTGAAAGTCGGGGGCGCTGTTGTGTCGTGCGCCGCCAGCGCGAGCGAGAGAAGAATGTGTAGGGGCATGGTGAATGTGACATTCACAACTGTCCCCTGGTTTGAATCACTCAGCAGTTGGGTGTTGACACCTGTGTAACCTTCAGGTTACACTACTGCGTGTCACCTTTAGGTTACTTCTCCGGGAGCGCCATCAATGCCGTCGAATGTCGAAGTCGCTGACAAAGCGTCACGCAAGCGTGCGATTGCAGTTGCGATCGCTGCAATAGTCTTTCTCATGATACAGGTTGTCACTCGCCCTGTTTTCAACCCTCTTCCTGAGACCGCGCATCTCTCGAAAGTCATCATGTGGGCGATCAATGCCGGTGCGTTGCTGCTGCTTCTGATGACAGGAGGAGGGCTGATGCAGCGCAAGGAGATTCGAACGCTGATTCACGACGAAGTTTCACGCAACAATTCCCGATCTGCCATTGTCTTTGGTTACTGGATCGCCATGGCAATCGCGATCGCTGTGTATGTTGCCGCCGGGATTAAACCAGTCAGCGCGCGCGAGGCGGTGTATCTCATCGTGACACCGAGCGTGGGAATCGCGCTGTTATCGTTTTCATGGCTGGAGCTGCGCGCGCACAGCGATGCCTGAGTCTCTCACCAACCGTCTGCGTGAAGAGCGAGCGCGGCGCAATCTCACTCAGGCGGAGCTGGCCGAGCTCGTGGGTGTCTCGCGTAAGACCATCAACACGGTAGAGAACGGGATATTCGTTCCATCAACCATTCTCGCGTTGAGGCTTGCCCGCGCACTCAATGTCGCGGTTGAAAAATTATTCCAGCTGACTGGTTGAAACTTGAGCGGCATGGACGAACGCACGCTCCAGCGATCACCCGATCGCCATCGCGAGCGATCCTGAGCTCCGCCGTCCGTCGGGACTCGTCGACTCCGAATGCCCGGCTATCCCTCGCGCTTCATGCGCTCGCGGCGAGCGACCTCTAGCTCGCTCGGTGAATCCAGTGCCGTGTCGCCGATCCTGACGTCGCCCGCTCTTTCATAATGCCCGATCAGAAGTCCGTTGGTAGAGATGCGCGACCTGGTGAGCTTGTATCCGTGCGGAACCGAGCCGTCCGCAAAAAGCTTCTTGCCGCCGCCGAGCACGACGGGAATGGTGAAGATGCTGATGGCATCGACGAGGTCGTGGGCGAGCAATGCATGCACGAGCTCAGTGCTGCCTTGTGTGACGAGATCGGGGCCGTCCTCTTCCCGCAACTTTTTGATATCGGCGATGTCACGCAGCAGCACCGAGCCCTGCCACCTGGTATCGACATCGCCTGACTTCGATACGACATACTTTTTCATTTCATCGAACGCCTTCGCGATCCAGCCGGCATCGGCGTTTTTGTCGTAATACGGCCAGTATGCGGCGAAGATCTCATATGTCTTGCGACCGAGCAAGAGATCGCACTTCTTCGCGAAGACGCGCTCGATCTCTTCGCCGAACTCCTTGTCGAAGTAAGGCATAGCCCAGCCGCCGAACTTGAATCCTCCGGTGGGATCTTCCCATGGTCCGCCAGGAGCCTGCATCACTCCGTCCATGGAAACCTGTGCGCCTACGATGATCTTACGCATTGACGATGTCCAAAATCGCTATGTGTGAACGGCAACGACCATTCCGATAATTTATCGTTTCGTTGTAGAGCTCACCCCAGCCCTTGCTTGTCGTACTGCTTCCAAGGCCGTCCT
>DASUXX010000340.1:0-5406 GCA_036377755.1 Gemmatimonadaceae bacterium | reverse complement strand
CGCCGACTATGTGAAGAACATGATCACGGGTGCGGCACAGATGGACGGTGCGATCCTCGTGGTATCGGCAGCAGACGGCCCGATGCCCCAGACGAGAGAGCACATCCTCCTCGCCAAGCAGGTGAACGTGCCCTACATCGTTGTCTTCCTGAATAAGGTCGACATGGTCGACGACCCCGAGCTTCTCGAGCTGGTCGAGCTCGAAGTCCGCGAGCTTCTTAGCTCATACGATTTCCCTGGCGACGACACGCCGATCATCAAGGGTTCTGCACTCAAGGCTCTCGAGAGCGGTGATCCTAACAGCGAGTGGGGCCAGAAGATCGGCGAGCTCATGGATGCTCTTGATAGCTACATCCCCCAGCCTCAGAGAGAGACCGACAAGCCCTTCATCATGCCCGTTGAAGACGTGTTCTCGATCACCGGCCGCGGTACTGTTGCTACGGGAAGAATCGAGCGCGGTATCGTCAAGGTTGGTGAGGAAGTGGCACTCGTTGGATTCGGTGCAGACAAGAAGACCGTTATCACCGGTGTCGAGATGTTCAGAAAGCTCCTCGACGAGGGTCAGGCCGGTGACAACGTCGGACTTCTCTTGAGAGGCATTGGCAAGGAAGAGATCGAGCGCGGAATGGTGCTGGCCAAGCCGGGATCGATCACGCCTCACACCGACTTCCTGGCAGAGGTGTACGTGTTGACCAAGGAAGAGGGTGGACGACACACGCCATTCTTCAAGGGATATCGTCCGCAGTTCTATTTCAGAACTACTGACGTGACGGGCTCAGTCGAGTTGCCTGAGGGAATGGAGATGGTGATGCCTGGCGACAACGTTCAGATGACGATCTCCTTGATCACGCCGATCGCAATGGACGAAGGCCTCCGCTTCGCAATCCGTGAAGGTGGCCGCACCGTTGGTGCAGGCGTCGTTACAAAAATTATCAAGTAATCAGGACATAGATAAATGCCACGAGACAAAATCATTCTCGCGTGCAGCGATTGTAAAAACCGCAACTACTTCACCACCAAGAACAAGCGCCTTCATCCGGAGCGCGTCGAGTGGAAGAAGTACTGCCCGCGCTGCAACGCTCACAAGCTTCATAAGGAAACGAAGTAAATGGCCGTCGAGGTAGTCGAGAAACAGGAGAGCCTGCCGGCTCGGACCGTCAGCTTCTATCACGAAGTTGTGGCCGAGATGCGGAAGGTCACGTGGCCTGACCGCGAGCAGCTGAAGGACACGACGATCAAGATCATCATCTTCGTGCTCTTCATCGGCGCGATTCTTGGCATCCTCGACGTCGTGCTTCAGCTCATCCTGGTTCAGGGAATTCCTTCCCTCTTCACGGGTCGCTGATAGTGGAACATCGCTGGTACGCGATCCAGACCACGTCGGGTCACGAGAACAAGGTCCGCAATCTCATTCAGCGCAAGATCGATGGTGATCCGCGCTCGCCTGAAGACCGCGCAATCCGCCAGGCTCTCGTCCCCACGCAGGAAGTGGTCGAGATCAAGAACGGAAAGAAGGTCAACGTCGAGCGCAAGATTTATCCTGGGTACGTCCTCGTCGAAATGACGATGGATCAGGAGACGTCGCACGTCATCAATGGCATTCAGGGCGTGATCAAGTTCGTGGGTCACGAGCGGCTTCCGCAGCCGCTTCGCCCTGACGAAGTGAACCGCCTGCTCGGCATCGCGGACGACGCTGAGGCCGTGGAGCCGAAGGAAGAAATTCCATTTCTCGTCGGTCAGGCTGTTGCGATTACGGAGGGTCCTTTCACCGACTTCAACGGAACGGTGGAAGAAGTTCTCGCCGACAAGGGCAAGGTCCGCGTTTCCGTTTCTCTGTTTGGCCGCCCCACTTCAGTCGAGCTCGACTACCTCCAGCTGAAGGGCTACTGACGAACGATGGGGACGAGACCCTTCTCGTCCCCAAATAGCTCACGGCCGCAATCGCCTCGATCGTTCGATAGTCCTCAATAGTCCTCAGTAGTCCTCAGTAGTCCTCAATAGTCCTCAGTAGTCCTCAGTAGTCCGCGGTAGTCCTCATTAGCCTGCGGTTATTTCGGATTTCGGAGTTCGAATTTCGGATCTTCGCGGACTTCGAATTACAGACTGTGCGGCCTCAGGACTAACTGCCATCAACGATCGACGACTGAGTGCGGATTGAGGAGATTGAGGACAGCGGACACTGCGGGTCGATGGAATGATTAATTCGCATCAGCACTACATTTCCGATTAATCCTCCGTCCGCAGTCTCCTCAGTTCTCAATCAGTCGTCGATCGTTGATGGCAGTTAGTCCTGAGGCCGCACAGTCTGTAATCCGGAGTTCTCGAAGATCCTCAGTTCGAAATCCTAAGTCCGAAGTAACCGAGGACTGTCGAGGACTGTCGAGGACTGTCGAGGACTGTCGAGGACTGTCGAGGACTGTCGAGGACTGTCGAGGACTGTCGAGGACTACTGAGGACTAGACCGGCTCGAGTATCGGGAGGGATTTTTCGCGAGCTTTGGGACTATTGGGCAAGCCCACTCGCTCACGCACGACTGGCTCATCGTGCAGCAGATCGGCGAGAGAAACTCCATCGAGGACGTCGTCGATCTTTTTCTGAAGGAGCACCCATACCGGGCGGATGCTGCAGAGATGCGATGCGGAGCAGCGATCGGCTTCTACGGGATGCGTCACGCAATGGAGATCGAATGTCTCCAGCTCCGACGCCTGAATCACTTCGCGAATGGTCGTTTCCGAAGGCGACTTGGTCAGCGAGTATCCGCCGCGCGCACCGCGAGTGCTCGTGATGACTCCCGCCCTCCGAAGGCGCAGAAGGATCTGCTCCACATAATCAGCGGGAAGCTTCTCACGACTCGCGATGTCGCGACCGTTCACCGGCCCCTCACTCGCACGTCGTGCGAGATGAAGCGCGCAAATCACGCCATACTCGGCCCAGGTCGTTATCCGCATACTGTGCAAGATAGAGACTTTGACACGCAATACCAAATCACAAGGACAACAACAACTGAACCCGGCTTCCTGCCTCCCGCCATGAGCCAACAGCTTCCGGCCGCTGGATGAACCGAGCGGGAAGCCCGCAGCCTGCGGCGGGAGGCAGGAAGCCGGGTTCAGTTGCCTTTTCTACCCCGCCGAAACACCGCCGTGAGCTCCGCCGGGAACTCCGATCTCCGTCATCTTCCTGAGATCGAGCACATCATCGATCTGGTCATCAGGAAGCACGTGCTCACGCTTTACCAGGTCCCGAATCAGCACGTTCTCCTTCACCGACTGCTTGCTGATCTCCGCCGCGCGCGCGTAGCCGATCTGCGGTGCAAGAGCCGTTGCCAATGCGGCTGAGCGCTCGACCCAGAACGCGCACTGCTCGGTATTCGCCTCAATTCCCTTGATGCAGCGATCTGCCAGAGTGTTCGCCGTGTTCGTGAGAATCTTCATCGACAGGAAGATGTTATGTGCAATCACCGGCATCATCACGTTCAGCTCGAGCTGGCCATGCTCGGCCGAAATGCTCACGCAGGCATCGTTGCCCATGACCTGGAAGCAGGCCTGGTTCACCATCTCGGGGATGGACGGATTGATCTTGCCCGGCATGATCGACGAACCGGGCTGAACGGCAGGCAGCCGGATCTCATCGAGTCCCGTGCGAGGACCGCTCGCAAGAAGACGCAGGTCACTCGCGATCTTGCTCAAATCGAGCGCGAGATTCTTCAATTGCGATGAGAATGACGCTGCGTCGCCCATGCTCTGCATGAGCTGAATGCGATCCTTCCCTTCTCTTACCTCGACACCGCTCGACTTCGCAAGCTCGCGTACCATGATCGCCGGGTATTGCGGCTCGACATTCACACCAGTGCCGACTGCGCTGCCGCCAATTCCGAGATCACGGAGATAATTCGCAGCTTCGACAACTCGCTGCAGTGCGCGGCGCAGCGTTCCCGCATACGCGGTGAATTCCTGGCCGAGTCGGATCGGCATCGCATCCTGAAGATGCGTGCGGCCCGACTTCATCACATCGTCGAACTCCCTGCCTTTATCCTCGAACGCGCCGATCAGGTTATCGAACGCAGCCTGCAGCTTCGGCAGCTCCGTAACGGCGCCGAGCCTGATTGCAGTTGGAATCACGTCGTTGGTGGACTGCGCCATGTTCACGTGATCGTTGGGATGCACCGGCTTGTACTCACCGCGGCCCGCTCCGAGCATCTCATTCGCACGATTAGCAAGGACTTCGTTGGAGTTCATGTTGTGCGAAGTACCTGCGCCCGCCTGATACGGATCGACAACGAAGTGCTCGCGATGCTGCCCGGACAGAACTTCATCTGCCGCAGCAATGATCGCGTCAGCGAGGCGCGCATCGAGGCGGCCTGTTTCCTTGTGAGTTATCGCCGCAGCGCGCTTGATGCGAACTACTGCATCCACGAATGCAGGAAGGGGCTTGAGACCGCTGATCGGAAAATTCTGCACTGCCCGCAAAGTCTGCACGCCATACAACGCATCACTCGGCACCTGCAGCTCGCCAAGCGGATCCTTCTCAGTTCTGGTGTTCGTTGTCATTTCAGGAATCAATGAATGTCAGGCGCGGACGATTCTCGCCGTGCCGTTGATGAATGGATTGGAAATTCGTTCTTCGCCAATCGTGGTTGTGTCGCCGTGGCCAGGGTGCACGACAGTCTCCGGCGGAAGCGCGACGATGCGCTTCAGTGAAGCCTCGAGCTGCGAAGGATTGGAGAAGGGCAGATCGGTACGGCCGATCGAGCCGGCAAAAAGGCAATCGCCGACGAGTGCGTTGCCGTGACCGTGAATCACAACGTGCCCAGGCGCGTGACCTGGCACGTGCATCACCTCGAGCTCGAGTGACCCCAGCGTTACACTCTGCCCTTCCGCGAACGAATGGTCAGGCTTCGGCGGCTCTTCATATGGAATTCCATATAATTCCGCCTGCCTGCCGCCCACGCGATAAAGAGGCTCATCATTGGGATGCAGCCACACGGGAACATTCCACTTGCGCTTGAGCGGAGCGATTGCGCCGATGTGATCGACATGAGCGTGAGTGATCCAGATCGCCTCGACGTTGCCGCCCATTTCCTCAACCGCGGCGATGATTCTTTCCGGCTCGCTCCCCGGGTCAACGATTGCAATCGCATCGGTCTCGGTATCCTTCACGATGTAGCAGTTCTCCTGGAACGCACCAACTGTAACCTGAGTGACGATCATCACGCCGCTCCTTTGCGCGCACCGCGCGGGGCAGTACGACGATCAGCCGGAGGCTCTTCGACCTGTTCGGGCGTTGCAGCGACGGGACCTTCTGCTGTCTCGAGAATCGGCGACTCACCAATACCCTGGTGCGCGAGCCAGCGCTCTGCCTCGAGCGCAGCCATGCATCCAGTGCCCGCTGACGTAATTGCCTGTCGAT
>DASUXX010000339.1:0-7474 GCA_036377755.1 Gemmatimonadaceae bacterium | reverse complement strand
ACTTCGCGCCGGTCGCGCCATCGATCACTCGATGATCGCAGCTCATCGTGACGCGCATGCGCTGGCGCACCTGAATCTCGCCGTCGATAACGACAGCTTTTGCTTCGACTCCGCCGACCGCGAGAATCCCCGCCTCAGGCGGATTGATTATCGCAGTGAACTGGTCGATCCCGAACATGCCGAGGTTCGATACTGAGAATGTCGATCCTGTATACTGCTCCGGCGTAAGACGACGATTCCGCGCGAGACCCGCGAGCTCTTTGACCTCAGCGGATATCTGCGAGATAGACTTGCGATCGGCATCGAAGATCACCGGTGTGATGAGCCCGTCTTCGATTGCCACAGCAACTCCAACGTGCACTCGATTGAAGTACCGGATGTGATCTCCGTTCCAGTGCGCGTTTGCTTCGGGATGATCCGACAGCGCGTTCGCAACTGCCTTGATGACGATGTCGTTGAACGAAATCTTGTAGTCGTCCCCGAATTCCTTGAGCTCATTGCGCAGATTCGAAGCTTTCTCCGCATCGAATTCCGCGGTGAGGTAAAAAGTTGGAACCGGTCCGATCGATTCGGCGAGACGACGCGCGATCGTCTTTCTGATCTGCGAAAGCGGGACGTCCTGATAATCGCCGTCGCGGGTGATGAACCTCTTCGGAGCTTCTTTCTTCTGCGCAGCAGGAGCTGCCGCAGGAGCCGCAGCCGCTGCGGGACGAGCCTGTGCCGTCTCGATATCCTTCTTGATGATCCGGCCACCAGGGCCGGACCCCTGAACCTGTGAGAGCTCTATTCCTCGCTCAGACGCAAGACGACGTGCAAGCGGTGACGACCGCGGGCGACGTCCATCTCCCTGAGGAGCAGGAGCCGGCGCAGCGGGCGCTGGGGCAGGTGCTGGAGCGGCCGGTGCCGCCGCTGTCTTCTGTTGCGGCGGAGTCGATGCTTCGCCCTGCGATTGTGCAGGTGTCTGCGGAACCGGCGATGCCGCCGTCGTTTCAGCAGTCTGCGCAACAGTCGCGTTAGGACTCGCCTTGGCGCCATTGCCGCCGGCGCCGCTGACGAGCGCGTCGATGTTTTCGTCAGGCGACGCAATCACCGCGAGCAGCGTCCCCACCGGCGATGCATCGCCCTCATTTGCGATGCGCTTGCGTACAACGCCATCGCCGCGGGCAACCAGCTCCATCACCGCCTTGTCAGTCTCGACTTCAGCGAGAACGTCACCGGTCTTTACGGCGTCGCCTTCGTTCTTGAGCCATTTGACGAGGCGCCCCTCCTCCATTGTCGGAGAGAGCGCCTCCATTACAACCTTGGTTGCCATTTATCGGTTAGCCGAGGTACATGACTTTTTTCACGGCGGCTATCGCTTTCGGAGCGTCCGCCTTTGCTGCCTTCTCGAGGTTCTTCGCATACGGCATCGGCGCATCGGCCTGATGCACTCGGATCACGGGTGCATCGAGATCGTCGAAACATTCGCGCTGAATGAAGTCGACAACCTGCGCGCCCATGCCGCAGATCTCCCAGCCTTCTTCTAGAACCACGGCACGATTGGTTTTTTGAATCGACTTCGCGATGGCCTCGACATCGATCGGACGCACTGTGCGAAGGTCGACGACTTCCACCTTGATGTTTTCCTTCGCGAGCTGATCAGCAACCTGCATCGCAACGAGAACCATCTTCCCGTGCGTGACGATCGTGCAGTCGCCGCCTTCGCGTTTTACTTCTGCCTGACCGATCGGAATCGTGTACTCACCTTCGGGCACTTCGCCCTTGGTGTTGTACAGCATTTCTCCTTCGAGGAACACGACAGGATTGTCGTCGCGAATTGCTGATTTCAGCAATCCTTTCGCATCTGCCGGAGTTCCCGGCGTGCAGACTTTCAGTCCCGGAATGTGAGCGAGCCACGATTCCCACGCCTGCGAGTGCTGCGCTGAAAGCTGAAGGGCCGATCCGTTCGGACCGCGGAACACCATCGGCATCGGGAACTGTCCGCCTGACATGTACAGCATCTTTGCCGCGGCATTGACCACCTGATCGAGCGCAAGCAACGCGAAGTTCCACGTCATGAACTCGATGATCGGTCTCAACCCGACCATTGCTGATCCAACACCGATGCCTGCAAATCCAAGCTCGGTGATCGGCGTGTCGACGATTCGCATCGGCCCGAATTCATCGAGCAATCCTTTCGAAACTTTATATGCGCCGTTGTACTGAGCGACTTCCTCACCCATAAGGAAAACGCGATCGTCTCGGCTAAGCTCTTCTCTCAGCGCCTGCGTCAGCGCATCACGATATGTAATTACGGCCATGACTCAGCTTGTTGTGTCGACGAGGACATCTGTCAGCAGCTCTTCGAGCGGCGGCTCAGGGCTGGCATCGGCGAAGTCCCATGCGTCCTGGCAGATTGCTTTCACTTCCTCGTCCATCTTTGCGAACTCTCCATCGGAGAGCTGTCCTTCCGAGCGCATGAGATCGTGAAGAACGATGATCGGATCGCGCTTCATGCTCTCCTCGAGCTCTTCCTTCGATCTGTACGTTCCGCTCGCTGCATCGGACATCGAATGTCCCATGAAGCGGAATGTGCGCATCTCGATCAAAGTCGGGCGACCTTCCTTGCGCGCCTTCTCCACCGCGCGGCCCATTGCATCGCGCACTGCGAACACATCCTGCGCATCGACCGATTCACCTTCCATTCGGTACGCTGCCGCCCGCGCCTTCACATCTTCATTCGCAGTCGCGCGTGAAATCGCGGTGCCCATTCCGTACCGATTGTTCTCGATGACGAACACGGCCGGAAGGTTCCACAGCGATGCCATGTTCAGCGCTTCGTGAAATGCGCCGATGTTCACTGCAGCTTCACCAAAGAAGCACACGCATACCTGATCGCCCTTTCGATACTTGATTGCCCACGCGACACCGGCTGCCAGAGGAATGTGTCCTCCAACAATTCCGTGGCCGCCGAGGAATCCGACGCTTTTGTCGAAGAGGTGCATCGAACCGCCCTTACCGCGCGAGCAGCCATCGATGCGACCGAACAGCTCAGCCATGACCGATCGCGGCGTCATTCCACGCGCAAGCGCCTGGCCGTGATCCCGATATGAAGTGACGACGTAATCGTCAGGGCGGAGAATCGACATCGTTCCCGTCGAGATCGCTTCCTGTCCGATGTACAGGTGACAGAAACCGCCAATTTTTCCAAGCGCATACGCTTCCGCGCAGCGCTCCTCGAACCTGCGCTGCAGCAGCATCGATCTCAGCAGCTCCTTTCGCATCTGCACATCATCGGCAGACTGCTCCGAAGCGCCGTTGTTCCTCTTGTTAGGCATTCCCTTTTTGGTTTTTCGGGATTCTTCCCGATCAATAACTTCAGTCATACGCCTGCCGCCTGAACCTGCTCCCATGCGTGATAGCTGGAGCGCACGAGCGGACCCGACTCGACGTGACGGTATCCCATTTCCATTCCCACGTTGTAGAGATAGCGGAATTCTTCCGGTGTGTAGTATCTGTCGAGCGCGATGTGCTTGTCCGACGGACGCAGATACTGTCCGAGCGTGAGGATGTCGACGTCGACTTCACGCAGATCCCGCATTACCGCGATGACTTCTTCGACTGTCTCACCCATTCCAAGAATGATTCCCGTCTTCGTTGGAATGTCCGGCGCGATCGATTTCGCGTAGCGGAAGATGTTCATCACGCGCGGATAACGTCCGCCCGGCCGCGCTTTTTTATAAAGGCGCGGAACTGTCTCGGTGTTGTGATTGTAGATCTCCGGCCGCGCTTCGAGCACTGCGCGGATCGAATCTTCGTTCCCCTGAAAATCGGGAACGAGAACTTCAACGGAGCAGCCCGGCACGCGCGCATGTATCTGCCGGATTGTCTCGGCGAAGATATACGCGCCGAAGTCGGGGAGATCGTCACGGTCCACTGATGTGATCACAGCATGCTGCAGCTGCATCTCCGCAACTGCCTGACCAACTCTCTCAGGCTCGGCGATATCGTATGCTGGTGGTCTGCCGTGTGAAACCGCGCAGTACGCGCAATTTCTGGTGCAGACGTCGCCAAGAATCATGAACGTCGCCGTTCCGTGCTCCCAGCACTCGCCGACGTTCGGACAATGGGCCTCTTCGCATACGGAGTGGAGATCCAGCTCGCGCATCCGCTGCTTGAGACGCAGGTAATTAGGCCCGCCAGGGGCTTTGACCTTGAGCCACGAGGGTTTGCGCTCCGGTAACGGCTCGGAGCGGTGGCGGCCCATGATCTGGTATAGCACTTCGCTCATGTGTCCGGGGTAATCTAGGCTAGAAACGCCCCGGTCGGAATTGAGAGAGATCGTAGGAAACAGATTCGCCAACTGCCAGCGCTGCAACGGTTTCGCCGGTCAATGGAGCCATCAGGATGCCATTCCGCGAATGACCCGCTGCGTAAATCACGTTTGGCGCCTCGTCATCGCGTCCAATGATCGGAAGCATGTCGGGAGTTATCGGTCTCAGGCCGGCCCATTCGAGGGTGATTTCCGAGACTGCAAGGGCCGGAGCGATTTCCTCCGCCGCAGATCGCACCCGTGCGAGACCGGATGGTGTCGTGTTTGAGTTGAACCCGACGTTCTCCATGGTGCTTCCAGCCACGATCGTTCCTGACGCTCGCGGCACCAGATAGCCTCGGGGCCCGTAGGTGACGTGCCGCATTCCCGTCGATTTGTACGAAACCAGCTGGCCCCGGCAGGGAGATACGGCGCCGAGTGCCTTGGCGCCGCGCAGGAGTCCGCCCCATGCGCCGGCTGCGACAACGATCGTCTGCGTCTCGATGGCTTCGCCTGACTCGAGCTCAACTACGGATGATTCGCGCGAGACGTTGACCGCAACTGATTCGAGTCGCTCGATGAGCTTGCTGGCTGCTGTCGATTCCTCGAGCGCATTCATAAGGATGACATTGTCGACTGCGCCGTCATCAGGATTGAACACGGCGCCGAGCGCGTGTCCGAGCGTTGGCTCGAGGTCCGCAACCTCGCGGCGGTCGAGCCAACGGCTCGATGGCGATGCAGTCTTTCTGAGACCTTTGACTCCTCTTTCTGTGAGAGCAACCTGAAGGATTCCAAGCCGGTTGAGCGGGACGCGAGTGCCGGTTTCGTCAGCGAGATCTTCGAGGTACTGAGGATAGAAGTCGCGGGCACCAATCGAAAAATCGTGCGCCGGTCCGCTCGAGCGTTCCACTGAAGGCGCGAGCATTCCCGCTGCGGCGCGTGACGCTTCGCCGCTCCGGTGCTCGCCAATCAGCGCCACTCGCTGGCCGCGCCTTGCAAGCGCCCTCGCGGTGCAAAGACCTATTACTCCTGCGCCGATGACGACTGTATCTGCTGTTCTGCTCAACGGTGAAACCCTGTTCGCTGCGTGTGCGTAGTTACGCAATCACTGTATTGGAGAAGCTCCTGATGATTCGAACCATACTAATGACTGGCGTAATGGTGATGCTCGGCTTCATCGCGCTGGGCTTCGTCTTCAAGATTTTCGGCGGACTGATCGCCCTGACATTCCTGCTGCTCGGCTTCGCAATCAAGGCGCTGATCGTGGGTGGAATTGCTTACCTGGCAATTCGAATCGTTTCGCCTGACACTGCTCGTCGCTTGAGAGGCAAGTTCACAGGTTCGAGCATCGATCGTTACTGACGCAAGCTAAAAAACGAGACACCGGACGTCAGACTCCAGACGCCAGTCAAATACTGGCGTCTGGAGTGTCGCGACTGGTGTCTCGTTTTTCCAGCCCATTCACAACGGCCCAGCACAGCAAGGGAATCAGGATTTCATGATGTCCCGTGATCTCGTATCCTTTCCCGCCTGCGTTGGTCGGACGGATCACCACGTTCATTCGCGGTCTATAGTGCCGCTGCATGTCGAGATCGCACGTGGTGAAGTTGAATGGCTTTCGGTCATTCAGGTTCCGCGCAATCGTCAGCGCTTTTAGAAAAACTTCCGGCATTATTACGGCGCTTCCGCAGTTGAGCACAACGCCGCCTTCGTGCAATGACGGAAGCGAAGCAGCGAGACGACGGAAATCACGATGACTCGTATCGCCAATTGCGGCGCCATCTGCAGCCGGATGCTGATGGATTATCTCGGCACCCAGCGCAGCATGCACAGTGCAGGGAATCCCAAGGCGGTGGGCAGCCAGGAGAATCGACATTTCGGGGTGCGCGAGATCGTTCTCTTTGAAAAGCGCACGCGCAACTGCCTCGCCCATTCCCCATCCATTCTGCATACCGGCAGTGAACGCGCGATTCATTCCGCCGCCGGTTTCATCCGCCATTCCGAAGGTCCCGTCGAGCAATCCGCGGGCAACATCTTCCGATGTCGCGCCGAAGCGCGCGATCTCGTAATCGTGAATTGCTCCCGACCCGTTCATCGCGACATGAGTGATTACACCGCGGTCCATCAGATCGATGAGCACGGGAGCGACGCCAGTCTTCACGATGTGGCCGCCGAGCATCACGACTACGCCGCGGCCGAGCTTGTGAGCTCTAACGATCGCTGCGACTACAGCGCGGAAATCCCCAGCGACGAGAACGTCGGGGAGTGCCTCGAGAAATGCGCCGAACGACATGTCACCCCGCGGGGGTGACGCGAATTCTTCAGCGCGAACTTTATTCGGGCGGCGCTCGATGGGAACGGTGCGAACCTGCGAGAGGTCCGCTTCAGGAACTCTCTCGCGTTCTGTTGACTCGCCGCTTAGCGGCTCGCTCGCTGGCCCGTCGGGGGAGTGTACGATTTCAGGTAGAGGTTGAGGGATCCGAACGACAACTTCGATTTCAGCTGCAATAGCATGCGTGTCTCGTCGTCCGAGAGCCAGACCTCTGCCTGACCTTTCTCAGAAAAAATTCCGCGCGTCTTGATGATCGGCTGAATGACGATTGCGTTGAAAGTCCCGGCAGGAACAGTCACGCGCTCCTTTCTCAGCACTCTGATACGCACCGGATTGCGATCCGGAATGAAGTAGCGGTTGAAGTCGTAAGTCTGCCCGACAACGAGCGGAATGGTCCGTACGAAGAATAGAAACGCGCCTTCATCGAGAGGATTGTCCACCGTTTTCTTTACGGTGGTTTTCTGCCGCGTTTTCTCGATGTACTGACCGCGGTCGGCCATGATCTCGTAGATCTGAGTGCGCTCCCGCGAGCCTTCTTCGATCTGCCGGTTGAACGCAAGCGAGTTGAGGTTGGTCACGTCGAACCAGCTCTCATAACGGTCATCGACGCGATAGAAAGGAACGCCGCCTTCCACCGTGAACGCTGTGTGCCACGCTTCGCGACCGCGAATGGTCTCTCTGCCGACCACCATGAGCGATCCGCTGCCGACTTTCACCGCGCCAAAGCGCACGTCGAACGTCGACTTCTCGCCAACTCCGAACGGAACCTTGAGCGCGTTGTCGTCCAGTGAGTGTTCACCGACCGCCGCAGGCGAGACCGAGAGCTGATTCTGCCAGACCGTGCCCGAGGT
>DASUXX010000338.1:0-2078 GCA_036377755.1 Gemmatimonadaceae bacterium | reverse complement strand
GTCGACAGTGATTTCGTAATTCAATTCGGCCAGGTGATTCCGAAACCATTCTGCACCGCGGGAACCATCGGCTACCTGTTCGCATCCGGTCCCATCACCGTGCACATGAGATCAGGGATTGTCGACGGGAACTTCGAGTCGACGACAACGTCGACGGGAACTCTCAATCTTGTCGAGTTCAACCCCGTTACGCGGCAACCGGTAAGCGCGCCATATCATGGCCTCGTTGGCGAAGAGACTTCGGTAAAGCTTACGCACGGCGCAGCGTGGGTAGAATTCTTCTCGACACGCGAAGAAACACCGGATAACGGTACGAATCGCGGGACACGCGTAGAATCATTCCGCGCCCGGGAACACGGTCTCGATGCGTACACGCTCGACATTACGTGCTGATACTGCAGCAACTGGCTACTAGCAACTGGCTGCTGGCAAACGCTGGCAGCCAGTTGTCTTCTGTTAGACAGATCGGATACACCATCGTAGGTTGATGCTCGAGATGCGTGTTATCTGTCTGATGAAGCAATCTGTATTGTTCGCCGCGTTGGCAGTCGCAGTGCCTTCCGCATTACGCGCGCAAGCTGCCGTTGACCTGACCGTGAGCTCGTCTATCGGCCAGGTGATGGGCTACAGCTCAGTGGAAGTGACCGGGATCGCTTCGCGATTCACGAACGAAACCGGGCGATTGGTTCTTCAGCTCGATCCGGGAAAAACGTATCGAATACGAGTAAAGCATCTTGGATATCGAGCGGCCGATACCACGATTACGATATCCGCGGATCAGAGATATTCGCTCAAAGTCACGCTGAATCCGATTGTCGTTGAAGTCGCAGCGACCCGGGTCAGCGGCAAGACGAATTGCCGCATGGCGTCCGACGAGGAAAGCGCTCTTGGCCGCATTGTCGGTGAGCTTCGCAAGAATGCGGAGCGCGAAGCTCTGCTTCGAAGCTCGTATCCATTCGTCTACAAGCTCGTCCGCGACTACGAAGCACCAGAGGGCTTTCGACTCAAACCGCGTCGAGACACTGTCGAATATCCGAGCGATATCGAAGATCGATACGAACCTGGAAACATCGTACGCTATGCCAGGAATCCCGTACCGGGAGCTGCCCGCGAGCTGCGCATTCCAACGCTCGTCGATCTTGCAGATGAATCATTCCTGAAGGTTCACTGCTTTTATTATCGCGGCGTCACGCTCGTGGATGGAGCGCGATTACACAAGATCGACTTCGAGCCAGTTCCTGGCTTCAATAAGGCCGACGTCCGTGGCTCGGCTTATCTCGATGAGACCACGTTCGTCATACGCCGTGCAGTATTCACCATCGATCGCCCTCAGAAGCTCGTTCCACCGGTCGTCGGACTCGAGGTGACTACAACGTACCGGGAAATACTTCCCGGATTGGCGCTCGTGGATTTCATTCGCGGAGTGCAGGACATGCCTGGGAGATCGCGAGAGCAGCGCATTGAAGAACAGCGGCTGATTGCAGTGCATTTCACCGATAGAATGCCGGGGCAGTAGTTCCCGCAAGAAAATCGAACGAGGTTCAGGGCGGGCCTACAGGCTCCCATTTATAAGCGTGTGATGCCCCAATAACCGCACCCGCCGGCAATCCCACGAGTCCGGCGAGGAATCCAAAAAACGCGCCCTGTTCGCTGGCACTGCACACGATGATGTTGCAGCTGTCGTATGTTGCGGCACCAACCAGGAATCCACCACCACCGGCAATGAGCAAGCCAAATACTGCCCCCTTCAATGCCCCGCGACCCGCGCTCCCTCGCCGCATCTTCACCGATGTGATCAGGCTTCGGTTGAAGCTCGTTTCCCACTTTTCTGCGCCTCTGGCAGAAATGAGCAATCCGATTTTTTCTTCAGAGACGTTCTGGAGCCTGCCTGTCGCTTCGGACCCGTCCTTGATAGTGATGTGCACCACAGAGCCTCGGGGCAAAGTCTCGAGACGCTGCGCGTCCGCACTAGTCCACGAAAGTGCAGCAAGAACCAATATCATTGCGATCGGCCGGAGCATTCGATAATCCTCGTCTGAGAGACAAGAACAATCTCGTTGCCCGTGCCGTTGCCCCAC
>DASUXX010000337.1:0-2818 GCA_036377755.1 Gemmatimonadaceae bacterium | reverse complement strand
GACTCCGGTACTCAACGTGAGGAACTAACCCACGCAGAATCCGGAGGCCAGCCCAGTCATATTTTCTATAAGGTCTCAGGACACATTTCCGCACATACGAACTGCGACTAATTGAGGGACGAAGACACTCGAGGGATGAGGGACGATGACTCGAATCGCACCTTGTTCCTCATTCCTCGAGTGCCCTCATTCCGTATTTAGTCGTAGTTCGTATGTGCGGCGGAGTGTCCTGAGGCCTTATAGTCAACGGGTCCTTAATCCTCATACAGTCCTCCGACTCCTTAACCCTCATAAGAGTCCTTGGATCCGCAGTCCTTAGGGTCGGATGTACCGGAGAGGGTGCTTTTTGATGTCGGCCATGAGTGCGGCGAGCTCGACTCTGATCTTTGCCATTTCCTGAGTAAGAGTCGAATCACTTCGCAGCCTGCCGATGCCGTTGCCCGTATTCATCGTTGCGCGAAGAGAGTCAACCCGTGCCTGAAGATGCGAGACCTCATTGACGAGCGACGAATCGCGACGCAGCCTGCCGATGTTTCCTGTCGGCGAATTCAATAACGCGTAAATGGAATCTTTTGTGGCGCGAATGCTCGCGATGTGTGCGCCGAGCTCGCCGTGAGCAATCCTTTCGAGACTGCCTCCGCCTCTGCTCGCTTTTTTCACGAGCTGCGAGATCTGATTGGTCTGCTCGGTAACGCGCGGCCATCCGCTGCCAACCAGCCGTCCAGCGGTTCCCGCCTGCGACTGGAGCAATCGCAGTACTTTCCCACCGCTGTCGGCGAGCAGCGATAAGCGCGCGCCGAGTGCTTCCATTCGTTCGCCTACTGGCTTCATCATGCCAGCGGAGATTTCGTGGAGCGTGTCGCCCTCATGCAGCGGGCGCGCAGTCGACGTGCCCGACGAAATCCACACGACGGGACTGCCAATCAGGTTCCCACCTGGACGGATGTCGGCCCACGCATCGCGTCGCAGGTAATCCATGTGCTTCGTGAGGATCTCGAGATGAATGGCAAGCCGCCGGCTCGTATCGGTGCTTGGCGGACGAAAGTGTATGTCTTTCACGAGCCCCACTTTCTGGCCTGAAAGCCATACTTCGGTTCCGCTGAGGACTCCGGGCGCGTCGTCAGTGGTGACGTAGAGATTGGTGGTGTCGCCATGGAGCGCGCCGACGCGCGCGAACAGCAGAATCGACAAGGCGCCCGCGAAGATCACGGCAAAGCCGATCAGTCCGGTCTTGAGCTCCCGCCATTCGAGATGTCGCGCCATAGGGGATGAACTTACTGAATAGGGGCATTCGGTGGCGAGCGGTAAATCACACCGTCCTTCATTACGAATCTCACCTGCTCGAGAGCGGAGATCGTTACGGTGGGATCCCCTTGAACGGCAACGAGATCTGCCCGCAGGCCGGATGCGATCCGGCCGATCATGTTGTCCATGCCAAGGACTTTTGCGGTTACGGAGGTTGCGGAGCGCAGCGCGTCCACGGGCTTCATTCCGTACTCGACCATGAGCTCGATTTCATGCGCGTTATCACCGTGCGTGAATACACCTGCGTCGCTCCCCGTGCAGATCGTTACGCCTGAGGCCAGCGCGGCTGCAAATGATTTGTGCTTATCGATGATACGCTGCGGAGCTGCACCACTTCCTTTCTTCCATCCACGATAGGACTCCACCGCTTCCGATGCGGCGAGGGTAGGACAGTACGCTGTGCCTTTGCGCTTCATGAGAGCGAAAACTTCCGGCGTTCCCTGGTCGCCGTGCTCGATCGATTTTGCGCCTGCCTCTGCAGCGCGCGTCATTCCTTCGACAGTCGATGTATGCACAACGAGCTCGCGGCCTGAATCACGCGCAGTTCTTCCTGCGAGATTCATTTCCTCCTGCGAGAAAGTTGGGCGCGCCTGCCCGTTCGGTCCCCATCGATAATCGCCATAGAGCTTCACCCAGTCCGCGCCGTGCCCGATCTGGTCGCGTATGACGCGCTGAAGATCGGGACCATCGGCTTCATCGGCGCCGAGCGGGGTTTCGTATGCGTAGTTGGTGCGCACCGGCGCGTACGATCCCGTTGCAACGATTGCCTTCGATGCGATGAGATAACGCGGTCCGGGAATAATTCCTTCGTTGATCGCGCGCTTGAGTCCAGCGTCGGAGTAGAGCGCGCCTTCAGTTCCAAGATCGCGTACGGTCGTGAAGCCTGCGAGCAGTGTGTTACGCGCGTGCACTGTTGCGCGCGCAATTCGCAATGCGAGCGGCTCTTTAAGGACCTGATCGTCCCATGACGTTTCGTTGTACGGGTGCAGAAAGAAATGGACGTGCGCGTCGATCAATCCGGGAATTAGAGTGGTGCCGGGCAGGTCGACTTTCTTTGCATCGGCAGGAAATGTTGCGGATGCTGCGGGCCCGGCGTAGCTGATGGAATTGCCTGCTACGATGACAATCCAGCCGCGGTGGGGAGTCGCACTCACGCCATCGAAAACTGCGGATGGAAATAGAACAATAGTGGTGTTGGCTTGCGACGTTGCGAGTGATGGAATGAAAAGGCCGAGTGCGATCGCGATCGATGGCGCTACCTTATAGAAGGCGCCGCGGAGCGAGGTCGTAATAATGGCAGCGATACTCATCATCTTGCTGGTCATCGGAGTTGTGGGGAAGCAGCCCCACAAATACTACCTTCATGTGCTGATTGCAGCAGGAGTGTGGCTCGTCCTGATGACTGGTGCGGTGTGGGTTGGCTACACACTCGCCGAGGGCGCTTTGGGCATACTCGGAATGCTTGCCACGGCAATAGCATACGCGGTTCCGGCGGTGATCATTGCCTATGGAT
>DASUXX010000336.1:0-5685 GCA_036377755.1 Gemmatimonadaceae bacterium | reverse complement strand
GGAGCTGAATACGGATCCGCGACGCCCGCTCTACAACAAAGTGATTCAGGGAACGTATCCGCCCGGCTCGACGTGGAAGCTTGCCACATCGGCATTGGGGCTGGAAAAAGGCCTCATCACGATGAAGACGCACATGCCGATCTCGTGCAGCGGCGGAATGCAGTTCGGACGCCGCTACTTCCGCTGCTGGGAAAAGAGAGGACACGGCAGCGTCGACCTTGCAGGCGCGATCACTCACTCCTGCGACGTTTACTTCTACCAGCTCGGCCTGAAGATAGGTCTCGCAAACCTCGTTGCCGGTGGCATCAGTCTCGACTTCGACAAAAGGTCGGGAATCGACCTTCCGAATGAGTCGAAACCGCGTTTCCCGACACGCGACTACAAGGCGTATTACAACAGGCTGTTCGGCGCGAACTGGAGTAATTCTGAAATATTGAACCTTTCAATAGGTCAGGGCGCCAACTCGCAGACTGTTGCGACGATGGCAAAGTTCTACACTGCGCTCGCGAATGAAGGCACGTCGTCTACTCCCGAGCTCGTGGCAAAGCAGCCTGAGAGAAAGAAGATCATCAACCTTACGAGTGAACAGTTTGCCGGTCTGCGCCGCGCAATGGCAGGTGTGACGTCCACCGGTGGTACTGCTGCGTCCGCAAACATTCAGGGCCTTGTAATCGCAGGAAAGACGGGATCTGCGCAGAACGCGCAGAATCGCAACAAGGATCACGCGTGGTTCGTCGGATTCGCACCTGCTGAAGATCCAAAGATCGTCGTTGCGGTATTTCTGGAATTCGGAGAGCATGGATACTTTGCGGCGCGTGTTGCTTCCAAAGTGATCGGCAAGTACCTCGGTTACGGTGGTGAAGTAATCGCGAACACAGAAGGCGGCTGATGCGTCGTGTAGTCGCGGACTATCCGCTGGTAGTTACGGCACTGTTGCTTTCCATCTTTGGTGTGGCGATGGTGTATTCTGCAGGTCAGACCGATACACCTACTGCGGTTGCGCGTGTATATAAGTCGCAACTCGTGTGGCTTGGCATCGGGATTCTCGGTGCCTACGGGATTTCCCGGTCATCGGTGCGCTTCATCGAGTGGGTGACGCTGCCTGCCTATATCCTTTCCGTCGCATTGCTTTCGCTGACAATTGCAGGACTCGGTGCGGGTGCAGGTACAGCAGCATCGACAAAGAGCTGGCTTGCAATTGGTGGAGTTCGCATTGGTCAGCCGTCAGAGCTTGCCAAGCTGACGGTGGTGCTGATGCTTGCATCGGTGCTCGCTGCGCGAAAGGAACCGCCGAAATCATTGCTCGATCTATGGAAACCCGCGCTTATCGTGGGCATACCGTGGATCATCATCATGATGCAGCCCGACCTTGGAACCGGAATCGTATTCGTTGGAATTTTCTTCGGAATGCTGTACTGGTCCGGAGTGGCGTGGCCGCTGCTTCTCCTGCTCGGCAGTCCCGTCGTAAGCCTCATTCTTTCGTTCAGCACAGGAATGTGGGGCGCATGGTTCCTGGTACTGCTCGCGCTCATTCTGTATTACCGGCCGTATCTCGTCGAAGGAATCGTCCTTCTCGCCGCAAACATTGCGACGGGTGTCATCGCTCCCATTCTGTGGGAGAAGCTTGCGCCGTATCAGCAGAATCGATTGAAAGTGTTTCTCGATCCATCAGCAGATCCTCGCGCATCGGGCTATCACGTCATTCAATCGAAGATCGCAATCGGATCTGGTGGATTGTTCGGTCAGGGGTTCACGATGGGAACGCAAAAGCGCCTCGCGTTTCTTCCAGAGCAGCAGACTGACTTCATCTTCGCAGTCGTTGGCGAGGAGATGGGATTCCTCGGAGTTACGGTTGCGCTGACGCTTTTCCTCGTGCTGTTCATGCGAATCACTCAGATCGCGGGCAGAGCTAACGATTCATTCAGTTCGCTCGTTGCATTCGGGCTGATGGCAAGCTGGTTTGTTCACGTCCTCGTGAATGTTGGAATGACGATGAACCTGATGCCGATTACGGGAATTCCACTGCCGTTTTTCTCATACGGCGGATCGTTCATGCTGGCATCGTGGCTTGCGATCGGAGTTCTGATGCGGATCTCCGGAGAGGGTCGCGGGAAGGCTGCTTTCAAGGCGAGCTAACCTGGCGTCTCCTGAAGCCGCATCTGAAGACCTAAACACGGAGCCACTGTTCATGGTGGCTCTTATTCAGCCTTCGTCTCCTGAAGCAGCATCTGAAGACCTAAACACGGAGCCACGGGGTAACGGAGATTCACGGAGTTTTTCTTTTTTTGTTCGTCGCCAGCGCGAGAGGTTCTCGCACCTTCGGGGGAAAAAAACAAAAAAGGGTTTTTCCTCCGTGAATCTCCGTTACCCCGTGACTCCGTGTTTAAGTCTTCAGATGCTGCTTCAGGAGACGAAGGCTGAATAAGCGCCACGATCTACCGTGGCTCCGTGTCCAAGTCTCCAGATGCTGCTACGATAGACAAGAGCTTGATGTAGCAACGAAAGCCAGTCACATTTCGCCAAATGGCATGGTTCCGTAAGGAGAAAAAGCCCCGGCAGCCGCGGCGGGAAAAGCACGAGATTCCACCTGACGCGTGGGAGAAATGCGAGAACTGCGGGCACACCGATATCCGCGAGAAGTTCGTCCGCAATCTCAACGTGTGCCCCAACTGCGAGTTCCATCGCCGCATTCGCGCGATCGATTACGTCAATCTCCTCCTCGATGAGGGATCAACAGAGGAGACCGAGACCGATATCAAGTCGACAGACCCGCTCGGCTTCCCGGATTATCCCGGACGCCTCGCCAAGGCGACGCAGAAATCAGGTGATGGCGATGCGATCCTGACCTTCACCGGTCAGCTGCATGCGCTGCCGGTTTGTCTCGGAGTGATGGACTTTCAGTTCATGGGCGGGTCGATGGGATCCGTTGTCGGCGAGAAAATAGCGCGCCTCGGCCAGCGCGCTCTCGAGCGGAAGTTCGCATTCATTCTCGTTTCGTCATCCGGCGGCGCACGAATGCAGGAAGGTGTGCTTAGCCTGATGCAGATGGCGAAGGCGGCAGCAATTCTTTCGCAGCTCGCGGAGCGCCGCATTCCTTACGTTTCGATTCTGACAAATCCAACAACGGGTGGAGTCAGCGCGAGCTACGCAATGCTTGGCGATGCAATTCTCGCTGAGCCGGGCGCAGTCATAGGATTCGCTGGTCCGCGAGTCATCAAGCAGACCATTGGCCAGGATCTCCCCGAAGGATTCCAGACGTCCGAGTTCCTGCTCGAACATGGAATGGTCGACGCGGTTGTGCATCGCAAGGATCTCAAGAACACCGTTGGCCAGCTGCTGCGTCACATGAGTGGAAAGCCAGCCGCCGCGGGGTGGACAGCGGCCTGACGGATTACAAAGCCGCAGTCGACGCGCTGTTCGCGCGCACAGGTTCCACCGCGAAGTTCGGACTCGAAAGAACATCCCGATTCCTTGAGCAGCTTGGCAATCCGCACCAGCGATTCGACTCATTTCACGTCGCCGGCACCAACGGAAAGGGAAGCACTGTTGCGACGCTCTACGAGCTTCTTCGGTCGAAAGGGTTGAGCGTTGGCCGGTACATGTCGCCGCATCTCATTGATTTCCGCGAGCGAATCGTGGTCGACGAGTGCGCTATCTCCGAGCAGAGCGTCATCGACTTTCTCGATCGCTGCGCACCGGATGCGGAACGGTTCGGCGCAACCTTCTTCGAGATAACAACCGCTCTCGCATTTCATCATTTTGCCGAGAGTCTCGTCGATGTCGCGGTAATCGAGACGGGACTCGGCGGCAGACTCGATTCTACGAACCTCATAACACCGGTTGCCGCGGGAATAACATCGATCGGACTCGATCATCGCGAATTCCTTGGCGACACTGAAGAGTCGATTGCGCGGGAAAAAGCGGGAATCTTCAAGAATGGCAGGCCGGGCATCATTGGTCCGGTTTCGAGGGCGGCGCGCCAGGAGATTGTCGCGGTGGGTAACGCAGCAGGTGCGAGCCTGATCGATGCTCAGTCCCGGTACGAAACTCGCGATACTCATTTGTCGATGGACGGAACGACATTTACGGTCGCTCACGACGGCGAGACGCGCGCGCTTACAGCGGGGCTTGTCGGACGTGCGCAGGCAGCGAACGCGAGTGTCGCGCTTGCGATGCTCGAGAGTGCGCCACCGCGCTACAGGATAACGCTAGATGAAGCGGCGAAAATCCTTCCGCAGGTTTCGCTGCCTGGCCGCTTTCAGCGGGTGGGCAACATGATTTTCGATGTTGCGCATAATCCGGACGGGATCCGTTCGCTGATCTCCACGCTTCGCGAAGTAATTCCCGAAGCTCTTCCGGTCCTCGTGCTTGGTGTGCTTGCCGACAAGGACTGGCGGGAGATGATCCGTGAGTTGAAGGACGTCGCGACCCGGATGATTCTTGTCAGACCGCCGAGCGCGCCGCCGTCACGAGCGTGGGATCTGGTCGAGGCAGAGCGATTCGCGCATTCGCTCGGCATCAACGCCGCGGTCGAACGGGAGTTCGAGAAGGTAGTCGAGAGCGTAGCTCGATCGAACGAGGTTGCGCTCGTCACGGGATCGTTTCACACAGTCGGTGACGCGCTCGCTCAAATCGGGAAGAAAGCCTTCTAGGATCGCTTCAGGTTCTTGCCGCTAAGTCCATGCAGGACGTAGCTTTGAGTAATGGCTCAAGGGGCCCTGCCGGGATTCAGAGATTTCTATCCAGAACAGTTCGCTGAGCGCGCCTACATCATTGGTGTGTGGCGTAAAGTCCTGCGCAGATACGCGTTCGTGGAGTACGACGGACCACCCCTCGAGCCCCTCGATTTATATCGCAAAAAAAGTGGGGATGAGCTGGTTGGACAGCTCTATTCCTTTACCGACAAAGGCGATCGCGAGGTCGCGATGCGTCCGGAGATGACGCCGACATTCGCGAGAATGGTTGCTGCGCGGGCGAACGCTCTCAGAAAACCGGTGAGATGGTTTTCCGTTCCGCAGCTCTTTCGATATGAGCGTCAGCAGAAGGGAAGGCTGCGCGAACACTTCCAGCTGAATGCCGACATCGTTGGGGAAGCCGGTGTGACTGCTGATGCGGAGCTTGTTTGTCTCTCGCTCGATATCATGCGTGAGTTCGGCCTCACCTCCGCAGACGTGAATGCTCGATTCTCGGACAGGCGTCTGCTGCAGGCTCTCCTGACCGATGCAGGCGTCGGCGAAGAATCTCTTACTGCAGTCTACGCTATAATCGACAAGCGCGGTCGCGAGCCGCATGAGATCACGCGGGAAAAGCTGTCCAACGCAACGTCTAATGATGTTGCGTCGAAGATTGAACACATCCTGTCGATTGATTCACTGGCTGAGTTGTCTCGCAGGTATGCAGCGAAAGAACAGACACGCGAGCACGTCGAGCGAATAGAGCAGTACATGAAGCTCGTCAGCGCACTTGGGTTTGCGGAGTGGGTCAAGCTCGATCTCTCGATTGTACGCGGGCTTGCATACTACACGGGAATTGTTTTCGAGCTGTTCGATACTAAAGGGGAATTCCGCGCAATTTGCGGCGGGGGGCGATACGACACCCTCCTTAAAACACTTGGTGGTGTCGACCTTCCAGCACTCGGCTTTGGAATGGGCGACGTCGTGTTAGGCGAGCTGCTCCGTGCACGCG
>DASUXX010000335.1:0-4511 GCA_036377755.1 Gemmatimonadaceae bacterium | reverse complement strand
AGCAGCTAGCCCCCGGCGTCTTGCACTAGCTATCGGCTGTCTGCTATCAGCCTTACTAGATCAGTCTTTTTGGCTCAGGCCTTTTCTCTTCGGAAGCCGGCCTTCTCTCCGGCATATCCGATGGATTCAGCCGGTTGTCGTAACGCGTGGTATCGGGATCGATCTCGCGCGTTGCGTCGTTGATGTTCTTCTTGAATTCCTTGATTCCCTTGCCCATCGAGCCTGCGATCTCGGGGATGCGCTTCGCTCCGAAGAGAAGAAGCACGATCACCAGAATGATCATGATCTCCGGGAATCCCAGATTGCCAATCATTTTTATCTCTCCTAGAAAAGCGAACGCGCAATCAGATAAGCGATCAGGACGCCGACCAGACTGAGCAGTGATACGTCGAGTGCGATAGGGCCGAGCGCGAACTTGATGATAATCAAGTCGAGCGGAAGCGGACCTATGGATGGTGTTACACCAGTAGTGAAAAATTCCTTCGCCGCGCCGGGCGGAAGAAACTTGCGGGCGACCTGGGTGAGTAATCCTCCCGCGATGAACCCGCTCGCAAGAACTATAGTATGAAAAACCGCCCCGCGCCGGGCCGCACCACGTGGTGGCATTAAGCGTGTCGCTCCATCACATACGAAATAGACTCTAACAGCGCCTGTCGCGCTACGGTATCAGGCAATTCCGCCAATGCGGCGCGGGCCTGATCCGCGAAGATGGCTCCCCGGCGGCGCGCATAGTCGAGCCCGCCGTTGTCCTTCACGATCTCTATCACTTCCGCCACTTGAGCGTCCGATGGGGTGTCATTCGTAAACAGCGCGTCGACTCTCGCACGGTCGGCCGGCTTCATCACGCGAAGCGCCGAAATAAGCGGAAGCGTGACCTTGTGCTCCTTGAGATCGAGACCTGTAGGCTTTCCTGTGGTCTCCTGCGCCTCGGTATAGTCGATGAGGTCATCGGCGATCTGGAACGCCATACCGAGCGCGTCACCGTATTTGATCAGGGCTTCCCGATGCTCGGGCGCTCCCGCAATCGATCCCACTTCGCACGCTGCAGACATGAGTGATGCTGTTTTGCTGCGAATGAGCGCGAAGTAATCATCTTCCGAGAATGACAGCGAGTCATTCACGGCGAGCTGCCGCATTTCTCCGATTGTCATCTCGGTCGACGCGCGAGTCAGTGCGCGAAGCGCTGCAATGTCGCCGAGTGTCACAAGCTTTGTCAGGGCGATCGAATAGAGAAAATCGCCCATGATCACCGAGATCTGGTGAGTGAAAAGCGTGTTGAGCGTCGGCATTCCGCGGCGCAGCACCGAATGATCTACTGCGTCATCGTGCACGAGGGTCGCGAGATGAATGAGCTCCACCGCTGCAGCGAGTGTGACAGCGCGACTCTCGGAGCGTCCCTCTACATCACTGCAAAGAAGGACAAGCGTGGGGCGGAACATCTTTCCACGCATCGCCATGAGGTGCTGCCCCATTGTTGCGAGCAGCGGCGCATCGCGAATGACCGACTCTGCCATCTCTTCGGTGACATCGTCGAGTCTTTCCTTTACTGACGCCTGTATGCGTCTAAGCGCGTCCTTTTCGCTGGACCTGTCGGCGGCGGGCAGCTCGATGCCCGATGCATTCATCTAGATACGGGTGTGAGCGATGAGAGCCTTGTTGCGGCGTCGCGGAAACCAATCTGCACGGCTAGCACGCGCTGATAATAAGCTGCCGCCTCTGCTTCGCGCGACAGGGATTCTGCAGCACGCCCGAGAAGATACAAAACTCCAACAAGCTGGCTGTCCGGAAGACTCGAGCTGCGCAGGAGCCTCTCGAGAACGGTAACCGTTACACCGGCCTCACCCTTGTCCATGAAGCACTGGCCAATCGCTTCCGAGGCGCGCACGACCTGATCGGGTCCGCGCGCCGCCTTCTGGAACGATCCGATTGCCTCATCGAGAAGTCCCATCTCGCGGAATGCGATTCCGAGATCGTAGTGGCTCTCGAAATCTTCTTCGTCGACGTTGCGGGAGATGCCGTCCTTGAACTTGTCGAGCATTTCCGCAAAATCTTTCTGCTCGTTGTCTTCGGGCTCTTCATCGTGCGCGATCATGCGCGTTGATGACGGAGTGCGGTTCTTCTCCAGCCATTCGCCGAGATCGATGAACTCCTCGTCGGAGCTTCCATTCCACATTGGATCGGGATCAGGCGATGTGAAATCGACAGGCTCGGCATCGATCAGAGCCGGCTCGCCAGTGAGAGGCGCGAGATCGAGAGGAGCGATGTCAGGAACAGCTACGGGTTCTTCTTCCGGCGGCGTAAGGAAGACGAGGTCATGCGGCGGATGCGATATGAAATCCTGCTCGTCGACCGGTTCCGGCGCAACGGGCTCTGTCGCCGCGATTTCAGGCTCTGCGGGCATCGAAGAATCAATCGGCAAAGCGTCATGCTGCTCGGCTGGTTCATCAGAAAGTGACGTGAGCTCGAGCCCCTCGAGAGCGGGTGCACGCGGAACCTCGATGAATTCCTCCGGAATCTCGACTGGCTTCGCTTCCGCAGCAGGCGTTGAAGGACGCGCGGGTGTGTTGCGCACCGGCGTGTTGCGAATCGGCGTCTTGCGAGCGGGAGTCTTTCGGGCCGGAGTTTTCTTCGCGGCGGGTTTTCCCGGTTCTTCCTGCGCAGCCTGGTGCTCGTTCGTGTTGAAATCGAGATCGAGAAATACCAGGCCCTGCTTGTTATTGCGATTGAGCGGAGTGATCGACTTGCGCGGCTTGAAAGCGGGATCGAGCGCCTTCATTCGCTCGAGCGCTGCATTCGCTTCTGCATCGCGACCTTCACCCTGGAGCACATCGTACAACAGCTCGAGCTGCTCGAGCGCTTCTGGTTTTCTGTCAGCACGCGCGAGCTGATCGGCGAGCATGAGACGGACATCGTCCTGGCCGGGACAGAGATCCGCGAATTCCTTCAGCGCATTGAACGCCTCGTCCATTTTTCCCGCGCGCTGCATGCGGTCAGCGTATTCGAGAAAATTCTGCTTGGCGTCGCTGTTGAATCCCTTCTTTGCGCTGATGATTCCGAGCTTGTAATAGACAATCGTGCGGCCTGGCGCATAGCGCAGAATCTTGTTGCACAGGGCGATTGCGTTGTTGAAGAACCCGCCTTCCGCGTAGTAATCGGCAGCCTGTTCGTAATAATGGATTGCCTGCTCGTTGTTGCCGAGCCGGTAATGCAGGTCGCCCACTCGATTGTAGAGTGCGACATCACGCTCTTCATCGGCGCCGCGTTTGGTGTTCAGTACCTGCTCGTAGACCTCGAGGGCCTTCTCGTACTGCCTCTTGGCCTCGTAGTCGGCGGCTTTTTTCTTCAGCTTCGCGGTGTTGGACATCAGCTCGGATGGAACGTGAAACGCACGCAGACCGGCCCTCGGTCAGCGCGAGAGGTTCAAGTTATCGGTGGCATACCGTGAGTAACAGGGTTTTCCTCTCACCCACGTGCCCATACAACGACGATCACCATACCAATACGGTATCTCACGAATATCAGAAACATCCCAGATCGCGATATCCCCGGAGTATCCGGGAGCCAGCTGGCCGACCCGATCGGACAGTCCAAGGGCTGCCGCGCCGTTGACCGTGGCCGCTATGAATGCCTCTCCGACACTCATTCGGAGCTGACTGACTCCGAGTGTAAGAATCAGGGGGAAATTCACCGTTGGCGACGTCCCGGGGTTGAAATCGGTCGCGAGCGCCACGGCAGCTCCAGCCTCGATCAGCCCGCGCGCTGGAGCCTGACGATCCTTGCCGAGAAACAGCATCGTCCCCGGCAGGAGCGTGGCTACCGTCTGCGACGCCGCGAGCGCCGATATTCCGGAGCTCGAGATTGCGGCGAGGTGATCCGCTGAAACAGCTCCAAGCTCAGCAGCGAGCTCAGCTCCTCCGTGCGGCTCGAGCTCATCTGCGTGCAGCTTGATCTTCAGGCCGGCCCTCCTTGAGGCGTCGAGAATCTGGCGGGTCTCTTCCAGAGTAAAGACGCCCGGCTCACAGAAAACGTCAGAAAAAACTGCGAGCTTCTCGCGGGCAACTACCGGGAGTATCTCATCGATCAGATACCGAACGTAGTCACTTCTCTTTCGGTCAGCCGTTCGATATTCGAGCGGGATCTCATGCGCGCCGAGCCATGTGGGTACCAGGCGAACCGGAAGCTCATCGCTCAGTCTCGCGATTACTCGCAGCGACTTGATCTCATCATCGAGTGAAAGGCCGTAGCCCGATTTCACTTCGATGGTCGTAGAGCCGTACGAGGCGAGCTTCTGAATGCGTCCGAAGGCGAGATCGAACAATTCGTCTTCAGTACGTTTTCTAAGATCAGCAACTGAAGAATGGATCCCGCCGCCCCGGCGCGCGATTTCCATGTATCCGACGCCTGCAGCCCTCATCTCCTGCTCTTCGTACCGCGCCCGCCCAAAGATTGCGTGCGTGTGCGAGTCAACTAGCCCCGGCGAAAGGACCATGCCGCGACAGTCGACTTGTTCT
>DASUXX010000334.1:0-2429 GCA_036377755.1 Gemmatimonadaceae bacterium | reverse complement strand
TGCCAGAATAAGAAAACTGGCAACTGGCAACTTCATACTGGCAACTCAAATCTGGTTTGTCTCAGCGGTCAGGAAGTTTCGTGCCGATCCCGCGACAATCTCGGATTATGAAGAAGCGTTCGCTTTGAGGTAGTCTCGATTCATTCGCGTGATCGTATCGATCGAGATCTCTTTGGGACACGCCTCCATACACTCTCCATATAGAGTGCAGCTTCCGAAGTCCTCGAGCTCCATCTGCTCCACCATCGCAAGCACTCGGCGATTTCTCTCGGGCTGTCCCTGCGGCATATGACCCAGATGAGTGATCTTCGCCGCCGTGAACAACGTTGCCGATGCGTTAGGGCAGGCGGCGACGCACGCTCCGCATCCGATGCATGCAGCGGCGTCCATGGCTGCATCCGCATCGACCTTCGCAACGAGAATTGAATTCGCATCCTGGGCACCGCCTGTAGATGCGCTGATGAATCCACCCGCTGCAATGATGCGATCGAGCGCGCCCCTGTCGACGACGAGATCGCGAATCACAGGAAATGCCTTGGCTCTCCAGGGCTCGACTACGATCGTCTCACCATCCTTGAAGCTCCGCATGTGCAGCTGGCACGTCGCAGTGCCCTTCATCGGCCCGTGAGCTGCGCCGTTGATCATGAGAGAGCACGATCCGCAGATCCCTTCCCGGCAATCGTGATCGAATGCGATGGGCTCATCACCATTCGTGACCAAACGCTCATTCACTACATCGAGCATTTCGAGGAATGACATGTCCGGACTGATATCCGGCGCATCGTACTCGACAATCCGGCCAGCTTCATTCGGTCCTGCCTGGCGCCACACCTTAAGCTTGAGTCGCATTACTTGTAGCTCCTCTGAGAGAGCTTCACGTTCTCGAACACGAGCGGCTCCTTGTTCAGAACGGGAGGCTCACCTTCTCCGCCATACTGCCATGCGGCGACGTAGGCGAAATTTTCATCGTCACGCAGTGCCTCTCCGTCCGGAGTCTGACTCTCCTCGCGGAAATGTCCTCCGCACGATTCAGTGCGATGCAGCGCATCGATGCACATCAGCTCCGCCAGCTCGAGGAAATCGGCAACCCGGCCCGCTTTCTCCAGGGCCTGATTTAGGTGAGTATCACTGCCGGGCACATTCACGTTGCGCCAGAACTCTTCGCGCAGCGGCGGGATGAGCTCGAGCGCCTTGCGAAGCCCGGCGTCATTACGCGCCATGCCGCAGTAATCCCACATGATCTTCCCAAGCTCACGATGGAATGAATCAACCGTTCTCTTTCCATCGATCGCGAGCAGTCGCTTTGTACGCTCCGCAACTTCCGCTTCCGCAGAACGAAATGCCGCATGGCTCGCATCGACCTTCGCAGGCCGCGCCGTCGCGAGATAATCACCGATCGTATTAGGAAGCACGAAATATCCGTCCGCCAGGCCCTGCATCAGCGCGCTTGCGCCGAGTCGATTCGCGCCGTGATCCGAGAAATTCGCCTCTCCGATCACGTGCAGCCCTTCGACAGTGCTCATGAGATTGTAGTCCACCCACAATCCACCCATCGTGTAGTGAACAGCAGGATAGATGCGCATTGGAACCTTGTACGGATTCTCGTCCGTGATGCGCTGATACATCTCGAAGAGATTTCCGTATCGCTCGCGAATCACTTTCTCGCCAAGGCGCTTGATCGCGTCGGCAAAGTCGAGATAAACGCCGAGTCCGCTCTCGCCTACCCCACGACCTTCATCGCAGACTTCCTTGGCTCCGCGCGATGCAATGTCGCGAGGCGCAAGATTCCCGAAGCTGGGATACTTTCTCTCGAGATAGTAGTCCCGCTCGCCTTCCGGAATCTGATTCGGCGGGCGCTTGTCGCCTTTCGCCTTCGGCACCCACACGCGCCCATCATTTCTGAGCGACTCGCTCATGAGCGTCAGCTTTGACTGATGCTCGCCGGTTACTGGAATGCACGTCGGATGGATCTGCGTGAAGCACGGATTGGCGAAGGCAGCGCCTCTCTTGTACGCACGCCAGATCGCCGTTGCATTCGATCCCTTCGCGTTGGTTGAGAGATAGAACACATTGCCGTACCCGCCGGTGCCAAGCACGACCGCATCGGCAACGTGTGACTCGATCTTTCCAGTTACGAGATCGCGCGTGACAATACCGCGCGCGCGGCCATCGATGATGACGAGATCGAGCATCTCCGTGCGCGGAAACATCGTGACGGTTCCTGCCCGGATCTGACGCTCGAGAGCCTGATACGCTCCAAGCAGGAGCTGCTGCCCTGTCTGCCCGCGCGCGTAGAAAGTTCTGGATACCTGCGCGCCGCCAAACGATCTGTTCGCGAGCAAACCGCCATACTCGCGCGCGAATGGAACTCCCTGCGCAACACACTGGTCGATGATGTTCCGACTGATCTCAGCGAGGCGATACACGTT
>DASUXX010000333.1:0-3454 GCA_036377755.1 Gemmatimonadaceae bacterium | reverse complement strand
GCGGATTCTCGTCAACGCTGGCACCATGCGCAGAATACCGTTGCGCGACCGTCGATCGTGTGAGTGAGAATCAACTTCGCCCCGCAGCGCAGGCACGGCTCACCACCGCGTCCATATGCCTGAAGTCTGGAGGCAAAACTTCCGCGCTCGCCTTTCGCGTCGCGATAATCACGAAAGCTCGTTCCTCTCGCAATGATCGACTCATTCAATACGGAAACGATCTCACGGTGCAGGCGGACGTACTCATCAGGATTCAGCGATTTTCCAGGACGCGACGGATCGATACCCGCGCGCCATAGTGCCTCATTGGCGTAGATGTTTCCAATACCCGCGATTTTGCGCTGATCCATCAGGACCTTCTTTACCGGCTGACTCGAGCCCCGAACAACGCCCGATAATTGGGCTGGTGTGAAGGTTTGGTCAAGAGGCTCTATTCCGAGCGCACCGGAATATTCTGCGAATCGCTTCTGATCCATGAGGGCCACTGTGCCGAGGCGGCGGACATCGCAGTAGTGGAGGGCTCTCCCATCGTTAAGGGAAAGCCGCATTGTCGAGTATGCGAGAATCGAGGGATCAGTCGTGCGATCTTCGACGATCATCGCACCTGTGAAGCGCGGCTGAACGACAATACGATCGTGGTTCGACAGATCGGTCACGATGAGCTTCGCGCGCCTCCAGCTCTGAACAATCGCCGCTCCGGTGATGCGCCTCGCGAAGGCTGTTTTTCCCACTTCACGAAGAACGTCGGGCCTGGTGACTCTTACCGACTCGATGCGCGCGCCGGCGATCGATGCATTCAGGTCCCGCGCGATGGTCTCGGTTTCAGGAAGCTCCGGCATTCCTCTCGAGCTCGCGCCACGCGATGTCGCGCCGGAACTGTTTGCCCTCGAATGCGACCTTCTCCGCATACTCCCGTGAGCACGCGGCTGCCTCTTCTATTGTATGGCCTACCCCGGTGATCGCTAACACGCGACCGCCATTGGTTATCAAGGCGTCGGTTTCGCGGTCCCGCGATGTCGCCGCATGGAAAACGTGAACTCCTGCGGGAGCAGCGGGGAGATGGATGTGATCACCTTTCCGTGCAGAGTCGGGATACCCGAGCGAAGCTAGCACCGTTGTGGCGGCGCATTTGTTCGACCATTGCAGATCGATACCAGCGATTGAATCACCTCGTGCCACAGCTAGAGCCACGTCGAGCAGCGAGCTTTCCATCAGTGGCAGAATTGCTTCGGTCTCCGGATCACCAAATCTGCAATTGAATTCTACGACCCTGGGGCCGGTCTCAGTCAGCATCAATCCGGCATAGAGTAATCCGGTGAATGGCCGGCCTTGTTCACGAAGCGCGGCAAGGGTCGGCTCGATGACCATGTGCATCGCCTCATTGAGGACTTCACGAGTTGCAATCGAGACAGGGGCGTATGCGCCCATTCCACCGGTATTCGGACCCAGGTCTCCATCCAGCAGCCGCTTGTGATCCTGCGCGGGCAACATCGGAATAGCATTCACGCCATCTGTGAGGACGAACAGCGAGAGCTCCTCACCCTGCATGAATTCCTCAACGAGAATCTCACTGCCTGCATCGCCGAATGCGTGATCGCGGATCATCATGTAAATCGCGCGCTCTGCTTCTTCCATGCTTCGCGCAATCACGACGCCCTTTCCGGCAGCGAGTCCACTTGCCTTGATAACGGCGGGCGTGCCCATGCGCTTCACTGCAGCGATGGCGTCCTCCGCACGCCGATGATGCGAAGCCATCGCGGTGGGAACTCCCGCATCCAGCATCAGCGTTTTTGCAAAACGCTTCGACGTTTCGATCTCGGCCGCAGCTTTCGTCGGGCCAAAGATCGGGCGGCCCGCATCGCGAAATGCATCGACGATTCCTTCAGCGAGCGGAGACTCGGGCCCTACGAATGTAAGGTCGACATCGGCGCGTTCGGCGTAGCCGAGTAACCCTCTGATATCGGTGGGTTGGACAGGTATGCATTCACCGACGGCGGAAATCCCCGCATTACCGGGAGCACACGTCAGATCGAGACCGGGATCGTCACGCTTGAGTTTCCACGCAATTGCGTGCTCGCGCGCGCCGCTCCCGACGAGCAGGACCTTCATTTCAGGAAGTTGTCAGTCTGCGAAAGCGTGCTCGACGTCTGCGAGCAGGTCATCAGTCTCTTCAACTCCGCATGACAGTCTGATCAGGCCTTCGGTAATGCCAAGCTCCGCTCTCCTCTCGGGTGGCACCGAGGCATGGGTCATCGAAGCAGGGTGACTCACGAGGCTCTCGACTCCGCCAAGCGATTCAGCGAGCGAAAAAACACGGAACCGCTTGAGAACAGCATTCGCGCGATCCTTGGTTCCCATCTCGACAGAGATCATTCCCCCAAAGCCTTTCATCTGACGCTTTGCGAGATCGTGCTGCGCGTGCGACTCGAGGCCGGGATAGATGACTTTCTCGTGGCCCATTTTCCCGGCGAGCCACCTCGAGATCGCACGACCGTTTGCATCATGTCGCGGCATGCGAAGGTGCAGCGTCTTTGTGCCACGCAGCGCGAGCCACGAGTCGAACGGACTGGGAACTGCTCCCGCCGCGTTCGCAATGAACTGCAGTCGCTCGGCGATCTCGTCGTTTCTCGTAACGCAGATTCCGCCGATCATGTCGCTGTGCCCGTTGAGGTATTTCGTCGTCGAGTGATAGACGATGTCAGCTCCGTACTCGAGCGGCAGCTGGAAGAAAGGTGTCGCGAACGTGTTGTCGACTATGAAGATCGCATTTACGCGGCGGGCAATTTCACCGACAGCTTTCAAATCGGTCAGGCGGATGAGCGGATTGGTTGGCGTCTCGATGAGAATCGCCTTCGTGTTCGACTTGCAGGCGTCCGCCACCCGCTGCGGATCCCGCGTGTCGACGAATGTGAACTCGAGGCCGAAATGCTGAAGAATGCGATCGAAAAGACGGAACGTCCCGCCGTATACGTTCTCGCCACAGACAATGTGATCGCCGGCGTTGAACAGCTTCATCATCGAGTCGAGGCAGCCCATTCCGCTCGAGAACGCGAAGCCGTGAGTTGCTCCTTCGAGCGCAGCGACGTTCCGCTCGAGCGCCTCACGGGTCGGGTTCTTTCCGCGCGCGTATTCGTAACCCTTGTTCTCGCCGAGTCCCTGCTGAACGTAAGTGGACGTGGTGTAGATGGGTGTCATTATCGCGCCGGAGAGAGGGTCAGGGCGCTGTCCAGCATGAATCGCACGTGTGCCGAAGCCGGCGTTCATGTCTTCGTCAAAAATCCGCGTCATTCGATTGGGTTCGAGGGTGGCTGAACGGAAAGATAAGCGTAGCTTCAGGCATCATGCGACTTACTAGAGCATCGTTGTTGGTGGCGGCGAGCCTGTTGACTGCTGTAACGGGCTGCAAGTCGCTGGGCGGCAGCGAGACAGAGCCGATCAACGTTCTCGTTTACAA
>DASUXX010000332.1:0-8965 GCA_036377755.1 Gemmatimonadaceae bacterium | reverse complement strand
TGTCTGTCGATGAGATAACGGGCGAATGCTCATCTGGTGCAAGCGCGAGTGCGCCCCACACCGTGATCGAGTCGAGCTCCTTTCTCAATGCGACGTCATATGCGACGACGACTTTCGCGGAATCACCGCGACGGAATACGGCGACCTGCGGCTGGATCTCGAACACTCGCTTCGCGATTACGGACGAATACCGCTCTGACGATTCGTCGAGATCGAGATCGAATTTCACTTTCGGAACGGTGTCGGTCGTCAGCGAAACCGGAACGAAGTGATAGTTGGGAGTCGCTTCGTGTCCCGAGACTGGCGCGTCATTCGGTGAAAGCGCTGGCGCGCGACCGCGAGTCCAGTATCGTGCCCAGCCGTAGCGCACGACCATCTCACGAAGATCACCTGCCCACGAGATGTTGTATGCGTTGCGGGATG
Source organism: Gemmatimonadaceae bacterium (assembly GCA_036377755.1). Classification (GTDB taxonomy): domain Bacteria; phylum Gemmatimonadota; class Gemmatimonadetes; order Gemmatimonadales; family Gemmatimonadaceae; genus UBA4720. The sequence continues at coordinate 8,542 of DASUXX010000332.1, read as the reverse complement.
GCTCCTGGATCTTTGCCATCGTGTGGCGCGCGTAGTGTTCTGTGCGGCGATCGTTTCCCGGCTGCGACCAGAACGGATCCGCGAGCCACCACAGTCGCTCGGCAACGACTTCATTCTTGCCGCATCCCACTTTCTTGAAGCGGGTGCGCATTGCGGGATCGAGAAGCGGAGTGAGATCAGTCCACCGGCACTTCTCGCTCGCCGGCATTGTTGCGAGTGCGCGATTGAATGCGCTGTCAGCCTTAGGAATTTCTCTTAGCTCATGTAGCGCGAGACCTTCGAGTGCCTTGCACCACCACTCGGCTGCCTGACATTCGCGCGCAACACGCAGCGCTGCTGTGTCGTTCCTTGCTTCGATGAGATAGCGCACGCGCTGCCCGGTGATCCATCCATCGCGTGGAGATTTTTTCTGGGCGGAATCGAGCGAGGCGATCAGAGTTTCGCGCGCGCGGCGGATTACGCGCGGCTGGCGCGCTTCGAGAGTATCGTCAGGAGTGTTGTACTGGCAGAATCGTCCAACGCGTGCATCGCAGTCACCGCCCCCGCTGTACTCGATGGGGAGGTTAACGCGGCGAAGGAACTCGAAGCGAGCCTGCGCCGAGGTTGCTTTGCGTCGTGCTTCTATTGAGTCGCGCTTCTGCTGTGTGTGCGCACTGCGTGCTGGGATCAGCGAAATGCAGGCAAGAATTGCGATCGATGTGAGTTGTGTTCTCGTCATCGTGGCGGCACGGCAGCTGGAATCGAAATCTTGCCGGATGTACCACCGGAAAGCCAGTCATCTCCGGAATCTCGCGACAACGACCCCCAGTATCGCACCGGACTGTCGTCGGAGATTGAATCGAGGATGGTCGGGGTTGAGGGACTCAAGCTCGATCACGAGATCAGACAGGTTTGCGACACGCTTTACGACGTATTCGTTCTCTGAACGCTGTGCGACAACCATGTCGCCTTCCGATACCGGCCGATCGAGTCCAACAAGAATCACATCACCTGATTCGAGGAGCGGGTTCATGCTATCGCCGTTGACGCGCAGGGCAAGATGGCGGCCGTCCGGTAACGGCAGAGGAACCTTAACCCAGGTATCGCATGGTTCCTCCCAGAGGGCTCGTCCAGTGCCGGCTGCGACGCTCATGTCGAGTAAGGGAGCGTGACGTGTTTGTGCCGCGACATTGATGGCTTCTCGGAGTCCCGAAGGCGATGCCGCAGGAACTTCTTCGAGCGGCTGTCGAGGCAGCCGCCGATCCAGGTTCGCGGCCTTGATGCGCGGCGCCACGCGTCGTGCGAAGGCAATTGCCTCGCGTTCGCTCTCTTCTTTTTCCGCTGATGTCAGTTCAGACCGTGCTTCGCGGGCCAGCCACCGAAGGAATGGTTCACATTCGGTGAAGCCTTCGTCGGTGTGCTCGAGTGCAGTTCCCAACAAATGTGAAAGCACATCCAGCTGCTTGTCTCTTTCAGAAGGCATCATTCCTCCCACGCGCCGCATCGGCGCAGGAAACGTTCGACGGCGAGCTTCTCGTCGGACGGTAAAGTTTTCACGTATTCCTGAGCGAGCTCGCCAACACGCGTGCGAAGCCTGTGTACGCGAACGCGGCAGGCTCCGTATGACATGTGGTGCCATTCCGCAATTTCACGTAACGGGACTCGCCGGGCGACTTCGATGAGCAGCTGGACTTCATGCTCGGACAGCAAAGACTTTGCGAACTGTGCCAATCGAGCAATCGGGAGACTTAGCGTCCCCGGCTCCGCCCCGTTTTCGCCAGACGCACTCGTTTCATACGCCGGACCTTCTTCGGCAACAAGAAGTGGTGCGGAAGACTGTGCTTCGAGTGCGGCTTCGCTGTATTTTCGCTCCCTCGTATTTGTATCGCGGGCGATGTTTCGAACACGATTCCGAAAACTTCGTATCACATATCCTGTGAGTGATCTGGGAGGGAGATCCATGGCGGCGAGCTCCTGCACTTTATCATCCAGGAACGTGACAACGATTTCCTTTCGTGCTGCGGGCTCTATGCCCATGAGTCGTGCCTGATCGACTAGAATCGGCTGAAAAAAGAGGAAGAATTCGATCAGCGTCTTCTCATCACCGTCTCTAAGCTCTGCTGTCCGGCGGCTGCGAAGCTTGGGGACTCTCAAATTTTCATGAGAGCTTGTTTGCGCTGGTTTTGAATTTGACCCTTCGTGCATTCGCTTCAACGCTCCCGATGATTCGTAGTTCGGCTTGTCCTCCTGTTAACACGAGGGTGTTACATCGTTCGGCGCTTCAGCCAGAAACGAATCCGCTTCTCGAGGTGAGAGATTCGATTTGCTTTCGGGGGTGATGACGAGAGGGCGGCATCTCGAATGACGGTGGCTCGTTGCCTCGAAAAGCCGTGCAATTCCGCTTGAGTGACGAGGTCGAGCAGATCCATCGTAGAATCGGCTTGCAGCTGGAGCGCGCGATTGACGTTCGGCCGCGGTGTAATCTTCGATTGATGACGTCGCACTTTTTCCATCTCTTCGCGACTTGGGCGTTTCGCAGATGCAGTAAATCCGAGATTCGCAAGCGCTCTTCCCACTGCTGATGTCTCGGTGTTTTCCACGCACGCAACAATGTTGATGTCGCCGTCGTTTTCCCGTTCGGCGGCCCATCCCGTCGCAGCCGGACGAGAATCATCACCATTTCGAAAAACCATTGCCTTGAAGATTGTCTCGTCATCGTTTCTCGAGACGAGCCGAGTGACAACGCGACCGGTGGGATAAGCTTTGTAGAAGAGGCTGATGCGTTCCGCAACGGTCGAATACGTGGAAAGGTCTGTCAGCTGGTCGGTTTTAGGCATGAGCGAGCCGAAAAATGATGCCCTCAGGTTACCGAACAAAACCCGAAGACGCAAGAGGCGGCTACACTTGTGCTATTGTCGCGACGTCGGAAACGGCATAGGCCCAGAAGTTATTTGCTGAGGCGCTCTTCGACAGGTGGGAGGAGTGATGCACCGCATCGGCTGCAATAGCGCGCGCTGCCTTGAAACAAGCCGGCCCAGGCGGTGCGTCCGCACACACTACAGAATCGAATCTTTGCGTAGCTGATCGCCAGGACGCAGATGACCCAAGCCGACACGATTAGTTCAGGCACCAATCCGACGTTCAACGTTCGCGTCGTGGCGAGGAAAAGTAGCGCGGCCAGGACAAAGCTAAACCTCAGCACGTTCCTCTTCGCACGCACCTTCACAATGTCTGTAAAGAGCACGATGGCTGATGCGAGTGAAACCGCGATGTACGCTAGTCCTAAGTAAAAAGTAAGTATCGCCCTCACCAGCTTAGCGCAGCGGTCGGGATCGCTCCGCTGCGGTAACCTTAGTCATTTTTCATTCGTTCGAAGAGTTCCTACTAACCCGCAAAAGTGCGTCCGACGCTGCGCTGACACTCTTAGGATTGATCGGTTGAAGTGGTGCGAAACGACCCACCCATGGCAACCCCAATGACCGCGCCAAAGCAAACCATCAGAATCCAATGCTTTGCTTCCCACGCACGCGGGTCGCCTTTCACAAGGATCTCGGCACCAAACGCTAATGGCAGCATAGCAATCACGCCCACCGCGCGGGCCCCGAGGAGTGATGAGCGCCAACGTCGCAAGCCTCCCACGATGGCGCCACATGCTAAGCCTGCCACGAAGTAAAAGAGAAGCAAATTCTTTACCTGCAATCCCCGCGCTTCAAAGGAATCGTGACTACGAAAAGCATATAGTAGTCCGACCCAAGCGCAGTACACGATTCCCATTCCCAGTCCAACAGCAGCTCCAGAAATGATACTGTGTGCGCTCTTTTTCGATTGCCGCTCTCGCATCGCTTATCTACAGGTATCCAGCGCGCTACTCACCCTATTTAGACTGCTTACGAGTGGAATGATATTGCCGATGCCGATCTCGCCGGAAGTTTCAGGATTGAATCCACCCCCATCTCAAGAGGAATCCGGAACGAACATCGTAGAGCTGTTGATAGAGTTTTTCTTCAACTGGCTTGCCTTTTGATGTTGCGCTGCGTACCGCTCCCGCGCAGTTCGCGGGAGCGGTGATGACGTCATCTGCGGTGATGACGTCATCTAACGTAGGGCAGATACTCGCTGCCACCGTTCACGAAATGTGAAAACTGATTGACGATCTGATTCTCGAGGGCCTCGACGGAATCGAAATCCCATTTTTCAAATCTGGCGTCTACCGAAACACCACTTGGCGTCATACCGGCGATGTATCCTTCATCCGGATGTAGTAGAACCTCTAATTTTCCAATTTTCCAAATCACCACCGAGAGTGGATGATCTTTGCTGCCCCAATTGGTTTCAACGCGGCTTTCTAAGGGCGTTATTCGCTTATTGGACGCAATCAGAGAGATCCGATGTCCCACTCTCTTTTGAAATTCCCTCAGAGACGTATTCTCCTCGGACGATTTTGCCATACAGTATTCCTGCGATGGGATGGAGCCCGCGCAATGATGGGTCGTCGGTCAGCGGTGCTTTCATCTTCGACTGAGACGCGAATCACCGTTAATGCCTTCTGCACTAGTAAGCCATTATCTCAAGCGTCTCAGCTGTTGGAAGCTGTCGAACGGGATTGCCATCGGGACGGAAGATCTCGACTTCATTGGCTTTTCCATCAACTACGTGCAGCAGGAAGTACACATCGCTATCGTCCGCATCGCGGCCCTTACCTTCCACTGGAACTCGCCCAGTGACGTGCGCCGCACTGGCCCTCTCAGGTACCTCTAGCCGAAGGGCGGGTAATCCCGACCCTTCAACCCAGCGTCCTCTTGCATGCGACAGTTGTTCAAGCAACGCATCACGCCCCGTGAAGTCCACTGACAGGAGCCGTTGCAACAGTTCCCGCTCCGCCGGTGTCAGTTCGTGCCATTCTGGGTCTAAGAACATGACTATCTCCGAAGAGTGTAGGTGCCGACATTGATGATGCGTGACCCGATATTGAATGCTCGGTATGTGATTTCGTTCCCTGCTACAGTTACCCGCCCCCAAAAACTGGTCCCTACTAGGCTTGCCGCGCGTAGATCCGCCACAATCTGTCGTCTAATCTTCATTTCGACCTCGGCTTGCAAATATCCAAGACCCGCTCTGTCAAGTGACGCGCGGCGTGAGCATTCTTGAACGTTACAGTCCATCCAGCTTCAGCAACACTCGAAACACGCGACATCTTCAGTCCGATTCCGCCGGTCAAAAGCGCTACTGGATCGAAGAATCCGGCACTTTGCAATGCTTCCCGCGCCCCGCGTTCACGCATGCTCAACTCATCGGGTTGATTGCCGCACCCAAATAGCGTTGGGCAGTGAGGTTGCTCTCTTGACCCCGTAATTATTCTATTTGGCAGAGTTTGCGCACAGCCTGAGTAGGTGTATGTGCCAACGCCTGGGCTTCTCGTAGTGAAGTCCAACCAAGTGAGAAGGTGCACGTCACAGAGGCCGCTTGGGTCTTGACGATTCACCGGGTCATTTCCACCGAAAGCGTAGACGTTCGCGACACTCGCGAGGCCTAAAGGGTCTTCGCTCAAAAACCGCCCGAGCTCTGGATCATACCAACGATTTCGCATGTAATAGAGCGAAACGATATCCCCTTCCCACATGAGCCCTTTCCACAAAAGGCGGTTGTCACCATTACCCTGAAGCGTGGGAACTCCCCAGGAATCGTAAGTCACACTTTGACTCAGCGCGCCTGATTGGAATGTCCCGATGACATTTCCCAGACCGTCGAGTTGATGGAAACGCATCGTAGTCGGCGAAGTTGCCCCTAACGTCTGAGCAAGGGGCTGATCGATCGATCCGGGCATAGGTGAACGTCGTCGACCGTCCGACAATATCCACAAGCGATGTGAGCTTCCCTGTGCCGCCGAAGATTGCCTTCGATCCGTCCGCGTACGTCCTTGTGTAATTGCCGTTCGAGTACGTCAGTGTCGAAAAATCGGCCGCGGGAACGCCGAGAGTGGGAAATTGGACCGCTGTACCATCGCCTTCCGCGATCATATAGACATTCGCCGAGGTGTAGTACAATCGTTGGAGCTCGGCGACCGTCCATCCTTTCGCAAAGTAGGATGTTCCCTCATTCACGATCATCAACGTCGTGTTGTGCGTGTGAACCTTGAGAATTCCGTCAGTGTATTTGGCAGTAACGGTGACCGTCATGGGAACGACGTTCGTGTTGAGATCGGCCGCATTGAACTGACCAGTAAGGCGTACCGGATCAGTGCTTCCTTCGAACACGAGTTTGGTGTCACCGTTGACGAAGGTTCGCTGAACTCCTCAAACGCTTACCTCGAGCCAATACTCTGCAATGTCTGCAGCGCCGTAGTCGGGGCTGACCGTGACAAAAACGAAAGGTCGTGGGAAAGCACGGTCGCCGTGATAAGACAACGTCACGCTTCGCGGCTCGTCGAGGGTGAAGTATGGGACGGTACTGAACTGGTACGCTGCAGCAAAACATGATTCCCGGCAAAGAGGCATACTCTGGAAATCATTGTTCGTGTCCGATATGTCGGATAAGAAATCGCGCGGCTCAAGAAACGAGTGGGCAATCATGTGGCGCGCTATTTCGAAGGTTGTGGAAGCTTCGTGCCGGGCGGGCTTGTCTGGTGCATCGCGCGATGTGACTCGCGGAACTGCAGCAGTCAACGCGAGGGTCAGCGCAATCAGCGGCCCTGTCACGCGGATGGTGTTGTGATGCATCTGCTCTCCTGAATGGAGCTGTCCTGTAACGGCGGTCGCCGCTCAAACTCAGCTCGTACAGAAGAACAACCCGTGGTTGTTACATCACTGTCGCCGAACAGTGCTTCGCGCGCGCGCGCACGCGCTTGACGAATCGTGCGGCGAAGCGGCGTTCCTTCTCCTCGCGGAATGCAGTTGTCGCTATTGACTCGACACGGTTCGCGATTGCCGAAGCGACATCACGGACCTCGGTGAGAAGTTTTTCCTTGTCCAGGCGCAAATCTTTCGCGAGATCGGTCCACGCCGCCTGGTCAATGGAGCCTATGCGCCTCCGCCCCGCGATCGCCATCGCGAATGGCAGGTCGTCAACATCGATCCGGGTTGGCAGCACCAGAGCCGACGAGAGGTCGTACAACGGGGCGAGACTTACGCGGCCTGACGGTCCAATCGAAATCGAATAGTTGCGCGGATGAGCATCCGTGCCGGCGATTACCCAGTTGAAAGCGACCGCGCGAAGGAACCGGTATATATCCGCAGATGTCGAGTAGTCTCGAAGCAGTGCGACGATTTCCTCGATTCCCGGCGCACCTTCACTTGCATATTTAAGCCGCGGGTCTACGCCAAGCGCCTGCGATGCATCCTCCTGATGTACCCGGACGATTCTGCCGCCGCGGCGTCGACGGTCGAATCGCTCGACAGCGAGTGCGACTGTGTCGCCGCTACGCAGCATGGACGATGAGGCAGCGCGGCAACCGGTCGCATTGGCGAGCGCCAGGCACAAGTGCTCGTTCTGACAGTGGAAGTCTACACCGGCGAGCGGTGCTTTAACTATGTGCGTCGATGGCGTATGGGTACCCGGATATCCCCATCGTTTTCCCTTCGGATCCCATGTCAGCGCAACTTTGGCAAGCGCTCCAGGAAGGCTGAACTGACCGGTAGCGAGCGCGTGACCACCAGCAGTGTTCTCTTCGTAAAGATCCCTGAGCACGTGGCCGAGCTCCGCCTTCGTCAGCCATTCAACATTGCGTCGTGACAGCTTTGCACCGTTAGCCCGGCTTGGCATAACGAACTGAACCGCTCCCGCGCAGTCGTCGCCGATATTGGAGAGCAGACCAAAGGAGTCATCGGGGGAAACGCCGTATCGGTGGGCAACGGCGTTGAGCCGCGCCTGGTTATCGGGGAGCAGACCACGCAGGTAGAAATCGAGCGCGGGGCCCCGGTGCGATCGCGCCGCAAGCGGAATGGAAAGAGACAGAGGATATGCATCCGGGTTTTTCCGCCACCCATCGTCATACTCAAATGTGAGGGGATCACGCGAGTCCGAGCGATACAGGATTCCCGCGACAGTCCCTCGCAGGAGCACGACCAGCTCGCGAGTGGATCCGCCTTCAGCCGGCATGACGCTCGACCGACAGGTCCAGTCGAATTCCGAGCGCTGTCAGTGCCCGAAGGGTGAGCCCAAGCTCGAGGCGTGGTTTGCCTGATTCAAGGAGACGAACCCATTGCCGGCTCGATCCAATGCGTTCGGCGAGCTCGACCTGAGTGAGCTTGAGCTCGCGCCGCCGCTCGCGAGCGAAGAGACCAAGCTCCCTGGGAGTCCGGATAATCACCGTGGCCGCCTGTTAACGATCGTTGTCAACCTAGAGATGGAAACGATCGTTGTCAACGGTCAAATGGTAATGAACGTTGTCATGTGTCTCTTTTGGCCCCAGTCCGTAACCCGATTTTTGTTGAAGCCCGAGCCGGCAGCTGTGGGAAAGAACTGCTACGGATCCCTGTGAAGAGCTTCCTCGAGAGCATTCCATGCCAGCAACGCACACTTCACACGCGCAGGAAACTTTGCCACGCCACTCAATGCTCGCAGTGAG
>DASUXX010000331.1:0-5309 GCA_036377755.1 Gemmatimonadaceae bacterium | reverse complement strand
CCCGGCACTGCAAACGCGTTCACTTCGCGTGAATCGACGACATAGAAACGCCACGGAAGATCAGCACGCGATGTGCGGCTCGCTATCTGATCGCCGAGTACGTTGATATAACGGTTGACCTCCGGATCGCTGACGATGGGCAGCTGAGCGTTGATCTGCTGCGAATACTCCTGCCCCATCTGGACTTCCTGCTGCTGCGATACGCCGCAAGCAGTCATCGACACGACAAGCGCCAGAGACGCAAAAATTCGTTTCATTTGGGCTCCCGCGGTAAATTGCACGCCGTTGCAAAAAGCAAGTCCTATTCCATTTGCTACCCCGGTGGCTGATTGAGAGTTCTGACACTCGCGCGCGATCTGAGACGCAGGAAATCCAGGGAGAAGCATTCTCTGTTCGTTGCCGAAGGAGTGCGGGCAGTCGAGGAGCTCGTGCGATCCGAAATTGAAATCGTCGGTGTGCTCACTGCGCCTCAGCTCGAGGCAGCGCCGCGCGGAGCAGCACTTCTCTCTATGATGCGCGACAGGAAGATCGAAGTGTCGGCTGTAACCGAATCGGAATTCAGGAGCGCAGCGGAGACGGAGTCACCGCAAGGCGTTCTCGCTATCGCAAAGATTCCTTGGCGATCGCTCGACGAGCTTCGTGGGAAGGGATCATTGCGCATCCTCGTGCTGGACGCTGTTCAGGATCCGGGCAACACCGGAACGATATTGCGCACCGCTGCAGCATTGTCGGTCGACGCAACGGTCGCTTTGCCGGGAACCGTCGATCTGTGGAACGCAAAGGTGGTTCGCGGAGCAATGGGCGCGAGTTTCAGACACCATGCGCTGCACGCATCTTATGAAGACCTGCGACAGTTTCTCGCGTCAGAGAAAATCGAGCTGTGGGGTGCTGAAGCTGGCGGCTCTCCACTTGATTCGACACATGCGCCGGCCCGGCTCGCGCTCGCCGTTGGAAACGAGGGAGCGGGATTGTCGTCTAGTGTTCGGGAGAACGCGGCTCGACTCGTGTCTCTGCCGATATCGAACGCCGTTGAATCACTCAACGTCTCGGTTGCGACCGGGATCTTACTCTACCAGCTAAGAAAAGAATGACTGCAGTCTGGACGATCTACAGCTTCTTCATCGGAGCGTGCTTTGGATCGTTTCTCAATGTGTGCATATCGCGGTGGCCGGATGGATTATCCGTCGTCCGCCCGCGATCGCGCTGCCCCAACTGCGGGCACCAGATAACCGCGCTCGAGAACATCCCGATTTTCAGCTGGATTTTCCTTCGCGGAAAATGTCGGGGCTGCGGAAAGTCGATCTCTTTTCAGTACCCGCTCGTCGAGATCATCGTCGGACTCATGTGGATGCTCTGCTATCTCCACTACGGCCTTACATTCACGGCGGTCAGAGTCGCGATGCTGCTGACGATCCTCCTCGGCATCGCAATCACTGACATGAAGAAGTATCTCATTCCCGACGGCTTTACAGTATTCGGACTTTTCTGGGTGATGGGCACTGCGATCATCACGATGTTCATCGGCGATGGTGAACCGTTTGCCGGCGCGTTCGATTCGCTGCTCGGCGCATGCGTTGGAGCAGGTGCAATCGCGATTGCAGGATGGCTGGGTGAAGTCGCCATGAAGAAGGAGGCAATGGGCTTCGGCGACGTGACTCTGATGGCGATGGTTGGTGCCGCAGTGGGACCAAACCGCGCGCTCATCACGATTTTCCTCGGGGCGCTGATAGGTGCCGTGATTTTCCTCGCAGTCGTTTATCCGATTACATGGCTGCGCTCACGGCGCACGCAATCGGAATTCAGTCCGCCACTCGTGCCTTTCGGCGTTTTTCTTGCGCCTGCAGCCGTCGTCGCGTTGCTTTGGGGCGACAGATTGATCTCCGCATACACCAGCTATTCCGGACTTTGATGCCGACAACATCGAACATTATTGCCGCGACTGCGGCAGTGCTTGTGCTTGCTGCCTGCTCCGAAAAAAAGCAATCTGCGTATACAGGTCCTTTCGGCAAGGAAGTAAGCGAGTCTGTCCCCGCCATTGAAAACGCTGTCGGCCTGAAATTCAAGAAACCGCCGAAAGTCGAAACGCGCTCCAAGTCACAGGTTCGCGAGTTCGTAACCGCACAGATCACCGATCCCCTTGCTGCGCGCGAAATGGCCGGAATGTCGGACGCGTACAAGCGGCTTGGCATGATTCCCGACACGCTGAACCTGCAGAAATTCCTCATCGATCTTCTCGAAGAGCAGATCGTTGGATACTACGATCCAAAGACGAAAGTTCTCTATGTAGTGAGCGACGCGCCGAAGGAGACAGCAGGTCTCACGATCACGCACGAGCTTGTCCACGCGCTGCAGGATCAGTACATCAGTCTCGACTCGACTCAGAAGATCGAAGGCCAGAACGACAGACAATCAGCGGCGCAGGCAGTATTCGAAGGCCAGGCAGTCTACGAGCAGGTCTCCGCAATGCTCGGTGGCAGCAACGTGGCGATGAACCTTCCGGGTGGATGGGACCGCGTTCGCGACATGATTCGCGAGAATCAAAGCTCCATGCCGATCTTTGCGCGCTCTCCTACGGTGATTCAGGAGACATTGATCTTTCCGTATCTGAGCGGCGCTGAATTCGTTCGCAACTTCAAGGATCGCAATCCCGGCAAATCCGTGTACAGCGATATGCCCGTGTCGACTGAGCAGATACTTCACCCGACCGCATTCTTTGGAAAGCGTGACGATCCAACGCTGGTAACGCTTCCGCCGCTTCGCGGAGCAACTCAGACGTACCAGAACACGCTTGGTGAATTCGAGACGAGACTGTTCCTGTTCACGCACCTGAAAGACCAGAACGATGCGGTGCAGGGCGCGGCAGGATGGGACGGCGACCGTTACTCACTATTCGACATCAATGGCGGGAAAGGCATCGCGTGGGTCACGGTCTGGGATTCACCCGCTGATGCATCCGAGTTCTTCGACTTGCTCGGCAAAGTTGTAGGCAAGCGTTACAACGTTACGACTCCATCTGCTGCAGGCTCACTTACCAGGACGTACAACGCTGCCGGCCGGTCAGTGTCGATCAGCACTGAAGAAGTAGGCGGCCGGCCTGTAGTGATGTACGTCGATGTTCCGCAGGGAGCGAGCACCGCGGTGATCGACGTCAACGCGGTGATGCTGAAGCAGTAACGCGCTAATCCTTCGCTATGCGGATCGCCTCGTCACTGCGATCCTCACGCGGCGGAGCCTTGTCTTTCTTGCGCGGTGCAGGTTTACGTGGAACCGGAGTGTCCGCGAGCTCACCTGTGTGCTTCGGCAGCAGCATCACCTCGAGCACTTCGTCCATGCTCGACGCGAACGTGAACGTCATCTGCTTGCGCACTTCGTCAGGAATGTCTCTGAGATCTTTTTCGTTCGGGACTGGCATCACGATGCGACGAATGCCCGCACGGTATGCGGCGAGAACCTTTTCCTTGACGCCGCCGATCTCCAGAACCCGTCCGCGCAAAGTCACTTCACCAGTGATCGCAATGTCACGGCGAATCGGGCGCTGACTCAGAACGCTTCCGATTGCGAGAGTAATCGCTGCACCAGCGCTCGGTCCATCCTTTGGAATCGCGCCGGCAGGGAAGTGCACATGCAGGTCGCATTCGCGGAACTCTTCGCGCTCGATGCCCAGAAATTCAGCCCGTGAGCGAACATACGAATACGCCGCATCGACAGACTCGCGCATTACGCTGCCAAGCTGACCGGTAACAGTCAGCTTTCCGTTACCTGGCATTCGCAGCGCCTCGATCAGCATCAGGTCACCGCCGGTTGCGGTCCATGCGAGCCCAGTAACCACTCCGATCTCCGGCTCCTGCTCGGCAGACTCGAGTGTGTATCGCGGGTTGCCCAGTACTTCGATCACGCGGTCGTTGTCGACCACCCATGCGCCCTGCTCGCCTTCGGCTTTTCGTCGAGCGCGGCGCCGCATGATCGCAGCGAGATCGCGCTCGAAATTCCTGAGGCCGGCCTCGCGTGAATAGCGGCTCGAGATGAAGCTCAGGACTTCGTCGGTGAATTGCAGATCCTTGTCTGTAATCCCGTGCTCTTCGAGCAGGCGCGGAATGATGTACCGCCACGCGATCTCGACCTTCTCTTCGACCGTGTAGCCCGAGACCTTGATGATTTCCATGCGGTCGCGAAGCGGAGCGGGAATGTCGTAGATGTTGTTCGCCGTGCAGATGAACAGGACCTGCGAGAGATCGAAGGGAATGTTCAAATAATGATCGACGAAATTCTGGTTCTGAGATGGGTCGAGAACTTCAAGCATCGCAGCCGTCGGATCACCCGATGCACCGCCGCCCGACATCTTGTCGATCTCGTCGATCATAAAGACGGGATCCTTGACCTGCACGCGTCGCAGCGCCTGGATCAACAGACCCGGAAGAGCTCCGACGTATGTCCTGCGGTGACCGCGAATCTCCGCTTCGTCTCGAACGCCGCCAACGGAAATGCGGTAGAACTCTCTACCGATGGCTGTCGCGATGGCCTCTCCAAGCGAAGTCTTGCCGGTGCCCGGAGGCCCGGCAAAGCATAGAATCGGTCCGTGCGGATCGTTGCCGCGCAGCTTCCGTACGGCAAGGAACTCGATAATGCGCTCTTTCGCCTCATTGAGGCCGTAATGCCCTTCATCGAGTGTGGTCTCGACAGTCTTGAGATCGATGTCAGTCTTGCCCGACGTCTTGTCCCATGGCAGTGAGAGAAGCCAATCGAGATAAGTGCGAATGACCTGATACTCGCTCGATGCAGGCGAGAGCTGTCGCAAACGCTCTGTCTCTCTTCGCGCTTCCTGCGCAGCGCGCTCAGACAGCTTCGTCTCTTCGATTTTGCGAAGAGTCTCGACAGCTTCTTTTTCCCCTGGATCTGTTTCGCCGAGCTCGGCTTGAATCGCGCGGAGCTGCTGCCGGAGATAGAACTCGCGCTGGTGCTGCTCGATCTTGATCTCGGTCTGTCGCTTTACATCCTCCACGACATGGGCGCGCGCAACTTCGCGCTCGAGCCGCGTGAGGAGAAAGCGGAGCCGCTGTCCAATGTCGAGGCGCTGCACGATCTCGTCCTTATCCGAGATCTTGAAGTTCATGTTCGTCGCTGCGAGGTCAGCGAAGCGACCCGGATCTGACACATTCATCTTAAGGATCGCGGGCACTTCATCCGGAATGCGGTCCACGAGCTGAGCGAGTGTATCTGCGGCAGTGACGACTCGGGTTACGAGATCATCGAGCTCGGCGGGATCGGGCTGAACTTCTTTTGCGCATTTGACCTGTGCGACAGGATATGGG
>DASUXX010000330.1:0-4663 GCA_036377755.1 Gemmatimonadaceae bacterium | reverse complement strand
GCCCGCCTCCCCTGCCGGTGATCCAAGCGCAACGTTCACGACGAATACGCCGCCCTCTCCGCCAACCTTCAGCGCGTCACGAAGATCTTCGTTGAGCCGCGTGAGCTCGGCGCCAAGTATTCCAATGCTCGGCGTTCCACTCCCGAATACCAGGGGGGCGATCGACACACTCGGCAGAAGAACACGCTCACGCACCTGAACCTGTCGGTTGAGAGCTTCCTCCGTAGAGCGGCGGTCAGCAACGCGCGGCAGATCAGGAACGGCTCTAATGACGATCTCGCGGCCCGGCGTTGTTCCGGCCGGTCGGAGCGCGACTGTCATCTTTGTCGAGTGCGCGCGATTATCACGGCGATATCGGAACGTGATCTTCTTTCCGGGAACGAGCAGCTCGTTCATCGGAATCGGATTCAATTTGAAATCCTGAGAGTTGATCGAGATGAGAACATCGCCTGCGCGCAGTCCCGCCTTTTCCGCGGGTGACCCCGGATCGATCGACTCGATCACCGGATAATCACGGAATATCAGGCGGCCGGCGGAGTTTGCTTCACCGACACCGGTGGTGATCAGAACCCCGACCCAGCCCTGCGACGTCTCGCGCTGCGCATGCAGCGGCCCAGCGGCGAGCATTGCCGCGAGTCCGAGTGTGCTTCCCGATATGAGCTTCATGTGCCGCATCTCTAGAACCGATTTAACCTCTGACCTGCCGGACGGAGTGTCGTGCCGAGCTGGCGAAGCGTTGCCTCACGCGCTCCAACCGTCTGGAGGTAGTACTGGTTGATGACAGGATCCTGCGGCGCTTCCTTGAGTGCTCCGCGAATCTCGGCCATCACGTTGTCGAGGGCAGCAAGCCGGGTGCGATACTGCGACGGGTTGTCGGGCATCGGGACATCCGTGTTGCTTGCCGATAAATACAGGGAAGCGCGCTGATATTCTTCGCCAGCGCGATTCAGTGCATCCCACGCCTCTTCGGGCGTCCTGAACTGGACAGGCGCTGATGCGACCTGCGGATTCGATACTGTTGTCACCGTCTGCTGCTGCGGTGCAGGCGCGACTGCGGCCTGCTGAACCGGAACAACCGGCGCGCCGGCAGACATTCGTCCTGCAGCCGCGCCTCCAACAGTGAGAGCGATTCCGGCCGCGATCTGCATCCATCTCCTCAATGCGAATCGCGACATCATGGGCTCGCGGATCAATCCTTCCGCGCGCAGCCTGACGGCGAGTGAGTCCCAGTCCGTCAGTGGGGGCGCACCGCGCTCGCGCTCGCGAGCGACCATCTCATCCAATGCGTTTTCAGACAGGGGCATGTGACAATCCATTGCCGGCTCTCGATTCATCCACCAGGTGCGCCAGGAGCCGGCGAAGCTTGGCGCGTGCCTTGAACAGCTGCGATTTCGATCCGCCCGACGTGATGCCGAGCTCTCGTCCTATTTCGTCGTGGGTGTAGCCTTCGATGTCGTGAAGCACGAAAACCATTCGAGCGCCCGGTGAAAGCTGTCCCATTGCTTCGTCTATCGACTCCGCGAGGAACGTCCGGTCGCTGTCGCCTTCGACGAATGCGCTGTCATCCTCGATTTCAGTTTCCAGCTTTGCGATCCGCTTGATCTTGCGGAGCGCGTTGAGCGTGCGATTGACGGCGATGCGGTGAGCCCAGGTCCCGAACTGCGAATCTCCGCGATACCCGGGGAGAGCCTTGAAGATCTGGATCCAGACTTCCTGCGCGATGTCGGCGGCGACGTCGTGATCGCCACATAACCGGCGAACGACAGCATCGATGTGCGGCGAGTGCCGCAGCCAAAGCTGCCGCATCGCCACCTCATCGCCTTTCATGGCGCGCTGAAGGGTGATCTGATCAGTCTGCATCCCGTCTTCAACTTAGTAACCTGGATGGGCCAGATGGTTGCCGACCGCACTCCGTACCGACTGCACTGCGTACCAACTGCACTGCGTACCAACTGCACTGCGTACCAACTGCACTGCTTACTGCTTACTGACTGTGAGTGCGTACTAACTGCACTCCGTACTAACGGCACTGCGCACCTCCGGGGGGTACGCAGTATTAGTCAGTAAGCAGTAAGCAGTGCAGTTGGTACGGAGTGCAGTGAGTACGGAGTGCAGTGAGTACGGAATCCAAAAACATCTGGTCAGCTGAAAGTTTTCTATAGCGTATCTCGTATACCGTATTACTATGGCTTCCCACGTGACCCGTTATAGCAACGGTCGTCACCTCTATAGTCTGCTGGGCCATAATCTTGGAACATTTGGCCAGCGTGTTGCGGTATTAGCGGGAAGAAGGAGTAGTAACATTGCTGAAGGTTATCGTAACCGCCCTTACGCTCGCACACGGTAATGACGGTCTGCCGTCCAAGGCACCCGATGCTGTCGGTATGTCAGCGTCACGCCTCGAGTCGATCGATCGAGTGGTGCAGCGCGGAATCAAGGCTGGGGGTTATCCGGGCGCTGCAGTAGTCGTCGGCCGCAAGGGCGCAGCCGTGTGGCAGAAAGGCTTCGGCAACCTCTCCTGGACTGACGCCAGCGGAGCTGTTGACCCCGACCGCACCATCTACGACGTCGCCTCGCTCAGCAAAGTCATCGGAACCACGACCGCAGTCATGGTTCTTTACGATGAAAAAAAGATCGACCTCGACGCTCCTGTCTTCAGGTATCTCCCTGCATTCTCCGGCGGACTCAAGGACCAGGTAACGGTCCGCGAGCTGCTCACTCATCGCTCCGGCCTCCCGGCGGGACGCGATCTCTGGCGCAAAGCGCGCAGTCCCAAAGAAGCACGCGACATGGTTCTCGAAACTCCGCTCGAGTACCGTCCCAATTCCGCGTACATCTACTCGGATCTGGGCGCTGACATACTCGGCATGATCGTGGAGGAAGTCACCGGCGAGCGGCTCGACCAGTTCCTCACGCACCGAGTGTTCGGCCCGCTCGGCATGCATGATACGTTCTATCGCCCCGCAGATTCACTGCGATATCGCATCGCGCCCACTGAAGTGACACCGCCGCGCGGCTATCCGCTCCGCGGCGAAGTGCACGACGAAAACGCATACGCGCTCGGCGGAATTGCCGGCCACGCAGGATTGTTCAGCACTGCGGCGGATCTCTCGATCTTTGCGCAGATGATGCTGAACGGCGGTTCGTACGATGGAGTGCAGATCATCAGCGATTCAACGGTCGCACTTTTTACACACCGCACTGCAGGCCATCGCGCGCTTGGCTGGGACACCGCTGATGGTGACTACGGATCCGGTAAGTACCTGACCGAGCGCGCATACGGTCACACAGGATATACGGGCACATCGATCTGGATCGATCCTGATCGCGAGATGTTCGTCGTGCTTCTTACCAATCGCGTTCATGCAGCAAGAGCACAGCG
The DNA here is from genome assembly GCA_036377755.1 of Gemmatimonadaceae bacterium. Taxonomy (GTDB): domain Bacteria; phylum Gemmatimonadota; class Gemmatimonadetes; order Gemmatimonadales; family Gemmatimonadaceae; genus UBA4720. The sequence goes on along the minus strand of DASUXX010000330.1, from coordinate 1,281 downwards.
TCCTGCGAGAATCATCGCAGATGTTCGCTCGGACCTCTCCGATGCAGCAGTGCTCGCAGTGATGGACGGACCCACCCCGGTGCTCGCGATGCCCGAGTCGTTCCGCGCCGATGCTGAGATTGGCTGGACCGCGCCAAAGCCGGTGCGTTGCACCAAGGCTATGCGCGCGCGCAGCGCTCGCAGCAAGCGCACACGGGTTCGCTGCGCTCCAGCGAAATCGACGAAGTCACGTTCTGCAAAGGCAAAGTCGTCGAGGAGCTCATCATCGAAGGCTTCAAAGGCCAAGTCTTCGAGATCGTCGAAGTCGGCCAAGTCAAAGACAACGAGCAAATCCAAATCAACGGCTAAGAAATCCACTTCGTCGAAGAAAAAAGCTCGTTAGTATTAAAGGATGAGCGATCGTCCTGACACGGCCAACGCCGCAGTAACGCCGCATTCTCCCGGCGATGAACGTCCAACAATCGTCGACGACAGCATCGCTGAAGAGCGCGCGATTGCCCTGAGCGTCGCAACCGGAGAAGAGCCGCCAGATGCCCCCGGTGTAGTGAGCGAAGACCAGGTGAAGCTTGCACTCCGCCGGGTGAAAGATCCTGACCTCAATCTCAACATCCTCGACCTGGGTCTCGTGTACGGCATCGAGGTGAAAGGCACCAAGGTGAAAGTCGACATGACTCTCACATCTCCGGGTTGCCCATCAGGACCGGAAATCATGATGAACGCCGAGAGTGAGATCAAGTCGCTGCCAGGTGTGCAGAGTGTGGACATGAATCTCGTCTGGACCCCATTCTGGACGCCGGAAAAGATGGAGCCACGAGTGAGGGCGTACCTCGGCTTCTAGGTGTACTCCACCTGCGTCTTCTGCCACTCGTCATTAGGACAGAACGAGGCAATTGAAAACTTTCCCGTCGGACGCCGGCTTGCGTTCGACGCGGGCAAAGGCAGACTGTGGGCTGTCTGCAGAAAATGCGGGCGATGGAACCTCACCCCCATCGAAGAACGATGGGAAGCTATTGAAGAATGCGAGCGCTTGTTCCGCTCGACGATCATTCGAGCATCCACTGATGAGATCGGTCTGGCGAAAATTCGCGAAGGCACCGATCTGATAAGAATCGGGAAGCCGCTCCGCCCCGAGTTCGCAGCCTGGCGATACACGCGACATTTCAATCGTCGCCGAATGATGAGCTACGTGGGGATAGGCGCCACTATCGGAGTAGCGGGAACTTCGCTGCTATTCGGTGGCCCTGTCTTCACGATGATGCCTGCGGTTGCGGCGCTCCTCGG
>DASUXX010000329.1:0-3202 GCA_036377755.1 Gemmatimonadaceae bacterium | reverse complement strand
GCGCTTGATCACTTCCTTGAACACCGTTCTATAGAACGTGTAGTGCCGCGCCTCTTCCTTCGCGACGTTTGCCAGCACTAGTCCAATCGTCGGTTCATACTCTGATGCAAGCTTGCCGGTGTTCGCATGCGAAAGCTGCGTCGCCCGTTCCTGCAGTGATGTATAAACGAACACACGATACGGATCGCGATCCCACTCGGGCTTGAACCCGGCACGCAGATAATCGAACTGCATCTTCTCGATCACTGTCCTGTTGAACAGCTGCGCATCACGCGCGTAGTCGTGAAGAATCAAACCGTGACGGTCTTCTTCCGCAGTCCACAGATTGGTCCAGTGCTGCCAGTGGCTCTCGTTGCCGAGGTATACGGCAAGCAGGCGGTGGAAGTGAGGGAGACCCTCTTCGGTGAGCAGGTTCAGCGCGATCGCGACACGCGCAGGCTCGCTGATCCCCTCCGCGCGCTTCCGGAGCTCGCGAATGTGATGATCGGGATCAGTATCCGGTGCTGCGTCCAGAATCTCGCTTGGAAACCACAGAATCCGCTTTGCCTCATGAATAGTCATGAGCTCGGCGACAACGTCCTCGAGGTCAGCGAGAACTTCGATCTTCGACAGCGTAGAGGAGTCTTGTTCTATTGTAGTCACGGGTTCTCAGGGAATTGCATTAATTGCGCCGCCCAGGGTCGTATGTATCTCCTGTTCTCGTGGCCAGCGCGGTGAGGTACTTGTCGAGAGTCGCGGTATGTCCCATCACGAATCGGGACACGAACCGAAAGATCGGATTGTAAACCTCTCCATTCTCGGTGATCGTGATACGGCTGCCGGTTCCGGCGGGCTCGATATGGTAATCCCAGTTTCCGCCGAACGGCAGACCTTTGTCTGTTATGCGCGCAGTAAAATGAGAAGGGGGCTCGAACGCCTGAGCCTCATATGAAATCCGGTCTCCACCGGAAAACTCCACCCATCTGAGCGGCGTTCCCGGCTGCTGCTCCACCTTCGTGACATCGGGCCGCCAGGCTGGATAATTCACCGGATCTGAAATAATCGCCCACACCTTGTCCGGGGGAACAGACACATCGGCAGCACGCGTTGCAGTGTGGCTTACCGGGAGCGAATAACCGATTGCCACGACTATCAGTACGGCGACAGCGATCACAGCAACGATGACGAGCAGCCACTTCATGTGATCTCCTCCGTTCCATCGATGGTGTAATTGCCGTCTAGACGATCGGTGCGCACTCCGCGGCTCGCTCCGTTACCTCGTCGAGCGCGCGCTCCATCTGCCTCCGATGCCGCTCTTCATGCTGCGCGATGAACAGCGCCCACTGAAACATGTTGAGATCCTTGAGCGCAGGATGAGCCCTGTAAATCTCGCCGAGCGCAATGTCGGAGTTGTCGGCGATAAGCTGCTTGATCTGAGCGCGCGTCGCTTCGAGCGATGCGAGAGATTCTTCGACAGGCTTCCCCCTATCGGGGGCAATCGTCGGCGGGGCGGTCAGCTTGGTTAACGGCTCAGGGACGCGAAAGTGATCGAGCGATGCCATGAACGAGTCTTCCGATACATCCGCGCCGATTCCCTTCTCACGCGCCTCGGCAATGGACCTGGTCATCACCCTTACTATCGTCGCTTCGACCAGTGCGAGATGCTCGAGATTCTCAGCTGCCGACCATTCGCCACTCTTTGGGCGGATTGCGGCAAACGATGGATTCATTCCGCGTGCGAGCTCGAGAAGAGCTCCTCGCGTCTTGTCCATGTACAGGAACAGCTCGCTGACCTTTTGACGCATCTCAGCCATTCAGCTTCTCGATGATAGAAAGAATTTCTGACACAATCGTCTTTCCCCTGTCCCGAGCATACCACGCTCTTACAAGAGGATACCGGTCGGGCTTGGGAAGCGCGAGCCCCTCAGTCATCATCCACTGCTGCAGCGGGCCGGGGCGCGGCCCCCACCATCCGTGTTCCCTGAAGCCACTGTCATACACGATAACGACTGGAATCGAGCGCGATGCGCCAGTGAGATGCAGATCCATGAGGTCGCGGTTGTCGTCGCGGCCGATGATACGCATCTCGAGACAATCGCTCGATTCGACGAGCCGCGCGACATATGGAAGACTATTCACAGAATCGCCGCACCAGTCTTCGTTGAGAACGAGAAGCTTGGCCGGAACGCTGAGAGCCTTCGCGCGCTCGATGGCTTCGGGTGCAAGTGAAGCGCGTTTATAAACCGCGTGCCACATATCGCCGTTGCTTTTTGGTCGCGCGAGGAGCTCGTCGAAGGTCGACCCGTTCCTGAAGCGCTCTGCTATCGTATGAGCTTTCTCATCCACGCCGCATGTCGACATGCCAGATGTCATCCTCGATGTACGGGTCCGTCACCCGGCGAAACCCGAATCCTTCGTAGAATCGCTCGAGGTACATCTGGGCAGCGATGCGGATCTCCTTTCCCCAGCCTGCACTTTCTATTCGCGCAATCGCCTCGCGCATCAGGTCGCGACCTACTCCAGTGCCTCGAACATCCGGGTGAGTGACCACTCGTCCAATCGATGACTCCGCATACTTGATGCGCGGCGGAAAAAGACGAGCATACGCTACGAGTCGGCGCCTGCCATGAGTCTCCGACCATCCCATCAGGTGCCAGGCCTTCGCGTCGATCCCATCTGCATCGAGATATGCGCAGCTCTGCTCCACGATAAAGACGCGCTGCCGAAGCTCCATTGCCGCATACAGGTCGGCGACAGAAAGCCCGGTGAAGTCGCTACAGCTCCAGGAGATCGATTCAGCTATCGGCATCGGAGCGAAATCTAAGGCGTAAAGGCAGGAGGTAAGTCGCCGCCGCAGCAGTTTTCAGGCTGGCGTCCCGCATCGGTGAGCACGATTATTCACGCTTCCTGAGAGGGTGAGCATGCATAAAGCAGCGTGCCTGGCGGTATTGATAGCCTGCGCCTGCTCTACAACGAGCGGCGTACGCGTATCTACAACCGAATCTCTCCCTCGCGGAACCGAGCGAATCGACGTCAGCATGGGACTGCGGCGCGATGCGGCCATCTCGGCCATACTCGATGATATCTCTCCTGCCCGCATCCGCGAGACTGATTCGATGCTCGTGTCGTTCGGGACTCGCCACTCGATGAGCGATACGATGAGCGCCACGCGCGGCATAGGAGAAGCGCGCCGTTTCCTCTTCGACCGGCTCAACAGTTACAG
>DASUXX010000328.1:0-2734 GCA_036377755.1 Gemmatimonadaceae bacterium | reverse complement strand
GATAGCAATGCCGCACAGCGTGCGTGTGCGATTCGATCTTTGCAAGCACACCGAGATGCTTGAGCATCTGCACGACGCGCTCTCTCGCTTCGAATCGGTCGATGCCAAGCAAGTCAGCAGGAACTCGCGAGCCAGCATCCGCGCCATTCGCCATCGTGCCTTCGGGTGAGAGCACGACCGGCATGGGCAGCTTATGTCGCATGCCCATCTCGAAATCATTCGCGTCGTGTGCGGGAGTAATCTTCACCGCACCGGTTCCAAACTGCGGATCGACACCAATCGAATCCGCAATGATTGGAATCTCCACGTTCGCGATCGGAAGCGTGACGGTTTTTCCGATGAGATCGCGATAACGGTCGTCGTCGGGATGCACTGCAACTGCAACGTCGGCGAGCATTGTTTCCGGACGTGTCGTTGCGATTGTAATGCTGCGCGATGGATCGTCGGTGAGAGGATAGCCCACATGATAGAGCGCACCCGTCTCTTCGCTGTGCTCCGCCTCTTCGTCACTGAGCGATGTGAGACACCGCGAGCACCAGTGAATCACACGATGTCCGCGGTAAATCAGTCCTGCTTCATACAGAAGCACGAATGCCTCGCGAACTGCATTCGACAATTCAGGTGAGAGCGTGTATGCGGTTCGAGTCCAGTCACACGATGCACCGATTGCTCGAAGCTGCTCGAGAATGGTCCCGCCGGTTTCGGCGACGAAATCAGATGTGCGCTGCACGAATGCATCGCGTCCAAGATCGAATCTCGTTTTTGCTTCTGACGCGAGCTGCTTCTCGATGACGTTCTGGGTTGCGATTCCGGCGTGATCGGTGCCGGGCAGCCACAGCGCTTCGTCGCCGGCCATTCTGCGCCAGCGGGTGATCACGTCCTGCACAGTATTGTTCAGCCCATGCCCCATGTGCAGAACCGCCGTCACATTGGGCGGCGGCATCACGATCACGAATGGTTCCCTGTCTCCTCCGCTGCGCCTGGATCTGGAAGGATCTGCAGTAAACAACCCTGCATCGAGCCATTCCTTATAAAGGTCGGACTCGACTTCTGAGGGCGTGAAAGTGGTCGGAAGCGGGGTATCTGGGCGAGCAGTCATTCTTCCGGCAAGATAATGCGATTAACCGCCGAGCGCGCCGAGGTCGCCGAGAAAAACCAAAAAGAAAACAGGCCCGGAATCCCCGGACCTGTTTCAAGTTTGACCTCGGCGCGCTGGGCGCGCTCGGCGGTCAATGTGCCTACTCGCCCTGGGCGGTCTCGTTAGGAGCATTCAGCGGATCCGCAACATGATCCGACTTTGGTACTCCGGAAGGTGCGATTGGAGAACCATCGGTCCGTCCACCGCGTGGCGGCTTCGCACGATGGCGGCGCTCCGCCTTGATGTCAGCTTCTTCATCTGCGTCGAGGTACTGCTTGTCGAGGACTTTTTCCTCGAGCTCGACCCGCGGATCTTCGTGACGATCTATTTCTGCCGACGTGCCCTGACGACGCTGTCCTGTTCCCACGCTTTGTCCCTCCCACTGTCCTTCTGTAAGAGACGGATCGCCGTCCTCGTAACGGTCGGCGAGCTCGTCGTATAGGTCTTCTTCTGCGCGAACTGAAAGTCTGTTGACGACGGTGTCGACTCCGGGCACACCGCGCGCGACGACAACTGCCTGCTGCGCTTCGTCATCGGCGTTGACCCAGCCGGTAAGCTCGACGATGCCCTCGTCGATTGCGCCAATGTCGATTGCGCGCTCGCTCAGAATCGGGTCGTTTCGGAAAGCTTCGAGAACCCGCTCCTCTAGCTCTTCTGTTGCGTCGAGTGGACCATCATCGGTCTCGTCGTCGTAATCGGCGTCGTCTTCATCCTCATCATACTGATGATCGTGAGCGTGGGCGCCGAGCTGTGAATCTTCCTCATCCTCGTCCCCGAAGCTGTCGCCGTTGCGAAGGTTGCCGATCCGGTCGCGGATCTTGCTGGTGAGGCCGGAAAATCCACCGTACTGCTGAGCCACGACGACTCCAGCGGCAAAGCCGGCCAGAGCGCCGAGTGCAACGTAAAGCGCACTCGCGACATTGGAATCGTCGTCGCGATACCTGAATGGAGACATGTATGTGAACCTGTGGCGTAGGTTATTCTCGAACGATACCTTACGCGGGAGCAAGTTAAAGGCCACCTGCCGTCAGTAATACAATGCCAGAAACGTTGATTTTGACACTCCCCGACGGCGCCTCGCGCCAGGTCGAGGAGGGAACTTTGCCGCGCGATGTCGTTGGGTCCATCGGGCAGCGTCTATTGAAAGATGCCCTCGCTGTCGAAGTCGACGGTGAAGTGCAGGACCTGATGACGCCCCTGAGAAAGGGCGGGCAGTTCCGCGTACTGACGGCAAAGGATCAGAAGGCCCTCGACGTTCTGCGTCATTCGGGCGCGCACATTCTCGCAACCGCCGTGCGTCGTCTGAGGCCGGATGCGAAAATTGGATTCGGCCCGGCAATCGAAGATGGGTTCTATTACGACTTCGAAGTCGAACAACCATTCACGCCCGAAGACCTCGAGCAGTTCGAGGGCGAGATGCGGAAGGTCGTCGCGGAGAAATTCCCGTTCGTGCGCGCGGAAGTGTCGCAGGGTGAGGCGCGCGAGAAATTCTCTGACGATCCATTAAAGCTCGAGCGTCTTTCTGAGTTCAGCGAAGACGAAGTAATCTCGACTTATACCGATGGTCCGTTCATCGATCTCTGTCGGGGACCGCAC
>DASUXX010000327.1:0-3302 GCA_036377755.1 Gemmatimonadaceae bacterium | reverse complement strand
GCCGAGATGGAGAATGTGAGTGCTGCGAGTGAGATCTTCGCGGTCTTATGCATTGACTGGCAAGGAGTTAGGGCAATCCCGAGTCGTTTCTTCGGGATTGCCCAATCCTAGCCGATTAACCCGGTCAGGTCAACGCTTCGGCATCTCCTTCACCATCGAGAAGTCCAGCTCGAGCTTGATGGTGTCCGCTACGCTCAAGACGACGGGAACGCGAGGCTGATCGATTCCGAAGTCCTGGAAAGTGAACGCAGTGATTGCTTTCCCGTTCATTCCGGTGGGAGCGAACTGCGCATCGACCTTCCATGTAGTGGGACGGGTCACGCCACGAACTGTGAGATCTCCGATGAGATCGAAAGTCTTTGCGCCAGACGAAGGGAGCGGCAGCGACAGTCCCTTTATGCTCGTCGGAACGAGAGTCACCGTCGGAAACTGATCTGTCTGAAGCACGCGTCGCTTCACGAACCCGTCTCGGCGATCCTTGTCGCTGACGAGATTGGAAACGTCGACGGTGAACTTCGACTCCGCAGGAATGATATTGCCGCTCTTGTCGGCAGCGATCACACCAGTGACGCCTTTGGTCTCGCCGACTGCGTCATTCGGGAGATCGAGCCCCACAAGCTGCTCGCGAATGCGATAGCGCGCTGAATTACCTGATGTTGCAGTTACAAAACGGTATGCAACCTCAGGGTTCGTGGCTGAAGCTGTTGTCGATGGTTCCGCGGAGGGCTGAGCGGTAGCAATGCTGCGAGCTTCTGCGGATTCGCTCGGCTCACATGCGGTAAGAGCGACAGTTGAGATAAGAAACAGAGCTTTGATTTTCGTCGTCATGATTTTCGGCCTGATTCGCTGGTGATTATCACAGTCTTTCTCGACACAATCCGGGCCATCGTGAAATCGACGTTCACGGGCACGCACTCTGCACAGTCATAGTTCAGACTTGCAGCGGGGAGATGTGATGGGAAAGAAGCACAAAAAGAATACGCATGAGGGGTTGCTTCATGCTGAGAATGCGGCGAGCCAGGGGCGTCACGGTGAAGCATCGACGCGCGGCGATCGTCACGAAGATCGCAACGAGAATCCGCCTCGTACCACGAGCGGCTGGCTGACCACGCCGAAGTTCGGTTCCTCGACGAGTGGTGGTGGCGAGATAGAACCGGGCCCCGAAAGAGACTGAGTAACGAAAGACAAACCGCCGGGAATTTTCCTGGCGGTTTTTTTTGTTTGAGCTTTGCCAGCAGCCATTAGCCAGCAGCCAGCAGCTGCAGTGTAGAGCGGGCGACCGGACTCGAACCGGCGACGTCCAGCTTGGGAAGCTGGCATTCTACCAACTGAATTACGCCCGCAGACAAACTACGTCAGGGAATGTAGCGTAGAGGCAATGCTCAACAAGCGGTAATCGTGCTGTCCGCGCTCGGATGGCTGATCGTATCTATTGTCGGAGGCCTGACCGCTTCCATCACAGGCTTCGGAATCGGAAGTCTTCTGACGCCTTTGCTCGCTACGCGAATTTCCGTCGCGGATGCAGTTCTGGCCGTCTCGATTCCTCACGCGATCGCGACGGCGATCCGTTGCTGGCGCCTGCGCCATGCGATTCGACGCGACCTGTTGAAGGGATTCGGCATCGCGAGTGCAGTCGGCGGCCTCATTGGAGCATTCGCACTCCTGTCATTCAGACCGATCGCTGCAATCGTACTCGGTATTCTCCTCATCGCAACTGGTTCCGCGGGACTCTCAGCATGGAACAGGCGCGTCCACCCGGGCAAATCCGTTGCGACAGTACTTGGTGCACTGTCCGGATTGTTCGGCGGGATCGCCGGCAACCAGGGAGGATTGCGAGCTGCGGCCCTCACGGCCTTCGATCTCACTCCGGCGGAGTTCGTGGCCACGTCAACGGCGGTGGGATTGATGGTCGATGCCGGCAGGCTTCCCGTCTATCTGATCAGAGATCATCACGCAATCTCCGGAATGGCTGTCATTATGGGCATCGCGACCATTGGAGTGATCATTGGCACTGTTGCAGGCGAGCGCATACTGCTTCAGTTCTCGCGTAAGCGGTATCAGCAGGCGCTCTCCACCCTGATATTGATCCTCGGCGTCTGGGTGCTCATCGATGCACTGCGCTGAACCGCAGGCCTTTTCGGAGCGGGACATCTTGTCATATTTGACTCATGGCATTTGATGGAGACTGTCACGCGATGGCGCAGCGCGCGCTCGAGCTCGAGACGACTGCGCCGCTCGTCGAACATGATCCATCCGAATGCGAGATGTGCGCGGAATATCAGAAGGAGTATTACGCGTTCGCGCGTGAAGCGCTGCCACGCATATCCGAGGCGTATCTGGAGCTGGTCAGGAAATCGATGGAAGCGTTCGAGAACGCAAAGCTGCGCGGGCGGTTTCTCGAAGATCTTCAGGAAGAAAATCGGCGACTCGAGAAGGAGCTCGCTGCGCGCGAGTCGGAAATCGAGGAGCTTCAGGCACCCCCTGAGCCGAAAAAGAAATGGCGCGGTTGAGCGCCTTTTTCATCTAGAAACCCAGAGTCCTCGGCTTCTCGGGCTCGATTCCCCGCTGCTTGCAAAGCTCGAAGTACGACTCGAGCGCTTTTGCAAACTGCCGCTCGGCCACTCGTATCGTCGGCGCCTTGAAATTGATCGTCCGCTCGAGCCCGACGACGCGACCATAGATCATCCCGTCGGGCGCGCGCTCGAGCTTCGCGTAATAACCTTCGAATTCGATGAGTGATTGCATCATAGCCGAGGATTCCGCGTCTGTTAAACACGACTCAGCCGGTCAAAAGCAAAAAAAACGCTCCCCTGAAGGGAGCGTTAATGATTTTCGGGACCGAGAGCCACCGGTCGGATTTGAACCGACGACCGCTCGATTACGAATCGAGAGCTCTACCCCTGAGCTACGGTGGCGGGGTGCTGATTAAAAAACTGAATGCCCTGGAGCGGACTCGAACCGCTATGCCTTTCGGCACCACCCCCTCAAGATGGCGTGTCTACCAATTTCACCACCAGGGCAGAACTGCAGCTACCTGCTACCAGCTACCTGCTATCAGCAAAACACTCCGCTTTGCCGGCAGCCGACAGCCGATCGCTGACAGCTGCTGTAAGTACGGGGCCGACGGGGCTCGAACCCGCGACCTCTCGAGTGACAGTCGAGTGCTCTAACCAAACTGAGCTACGGCCCCCGAACTACAGCTTCCTGCAACCAGCTACCTGCTACCTGCAAAACAACTAGAGGCCATAACACTCTGTGTCTCTGCGCTCTGTGTCTCTGCTACCTCTACCGCCGAGCCGGAA
>DASUXX010000326.1:0-2887 GCA_036377755.1 Gemmatimonadaceae bacterium | reverse complement strand
AAAGATGTACCTGCCACTTTTCTTATCGCTGCCGATAACGTCCGGCTCTCCGCCACTCTCTTCCAACTCGTTGAGCGAAAAAAGCTTGCTGCGATTTGATTCGAGTCGCGCCTCTACTGCGCTCCATTTGATGCCTGGATGTCGATTCATGTTCCCCTCGAATCGCTCTCGCAGCGCTTTAAGTAAGGCTTCGCTCTGTTTCGCGGACAGCTCTTTTGTTTTTGCCATGTCGGATTTTTCTGTTTATTGGTTGTCCTGGTGCTGGCAGGTGCTTACGAGCCGCGGCGAGCTGCCTCGATGGTTGCAATATCGATCTTCTGCATCTGCATCATCGCATCGAAGGAGCGTTTGGCTGCAGCCGGATCAGGATCGGAAATGGCTTTGGTGAGAGCGATTGGAGTGATCTGCCATGACAATCCCCACTTGTCCTTGCACCACCCACATGCGCTTTCCTGACCGCCGTTGCCCACAATGGCATCCCAGTAGCGATCCGTCTCTTCCTGATCTCTTGTCGCAACCTGAAATGAGAACGCTTCGTTGTGCTTGAACGTCGGCCCGCCATTGAGGCCGAGACATGGAATTCCTAGCACAGTGAACTCTACCGTGAGAACATCACCTTTTTTTCCTGATGGATAATCTCCGGGGGCGCGATGCACTGCATTGACCTGCGAGTCCGGGAAAACCTCCGCATAAAATCTCGCAGCTTCTTCCGCGTCGCGATCGTACCACAGGCAAATCGTATTCTTTGCTGGCTCAGTCATCGTGCTTCTCCATCGAGGTGAATTTCATTCTTCGATTGCTTCGATGCCCTGCTGCTTGAGTTTCTGGAGATGATCGCGCATCTCCTTCAAACGCTCGGGAGAATGCCCCTTCCACGCAGTAACTTCTCCAACCACGCGAAATGCATCGCGCGAACGGTATGACTTTGTTGGATTTCCAGGAAATCTCTTGTTCGTGAGATTCGGGTCGTCCTCAATAGACCCTGTCGGCTCTACGATGTAAATCCTCTCAGGCCCTTCACCTGCTGCGAGCTCCGCTCCCCAGATTGCTGCATCGAGCGTTGCGCTGAAATAAACGAACTTCGCCTGATTCCTGCTGCCATAGTTGGAGCTGTATCCCGGCGAGATCAAGTCTCCAGCTTTCAGATCCGCCTTGGTGCCGTGATAATACGTTTCTGATTCGTCGGGTTCCATCTCTGTATTTTATTCGTCCGGCTAAGCTCTGCCACTCTTGCTTCGAGGAATGACGTGCCCAAACTCCGCCTGCGCATTTCGATGTCATTCGACGGTTATACCTCAGGTCCCAATCAGAGTGTGAAGGAGCCGCTCGGAATCGGTGGCGAGAGACTTCACGAATGGGTGATCGCGCTGCAGGGCTGGCGCGCTGCTCACGGGCGCGGTGGCGGCGAGGAGAACGAAAGCTCGAAAGTATTTGCCGCCGAAATTGAGAACATCGGCGCAACAATCATGGGGCGTAACATGTTCGGCGGACATCCTGGCGGATGGGACTCAAACAATCCCTGGATGGGTTGGTGGGGAAAGAATCCGCCGTTCCACCATGATGTATTCGTGCTGACGAATCACGAGCGGGCGCCACTATCACTGGAAGGCGGTACGACGTTCCATTTCGTTACTGATGGAATCGAGTCGGCACTGGATCAGGCACGCCGCGCTGCCGGCGAAAAAGACGTCGCGCTGTCTGGTGGCGCGACGACCTGTCGCGAATATCTGAACGCCGGCCTCGTCGACGAAATGCGCATTCACCAGGTACCAGTTCTACTCGGCGGGGGTGAGCGTCTATTCGCCGGAGTGAATGATCTTCACGGTCTCGAGCTCGTCGAGACAATCGCCGCGCCTGACGTCACTCATTTCAAATTTTTGAAACGCTGATCAGTTGCTTTTTGTTCGTGACAGAAGGTTGAGCACAGCAACGCCACTGATGATGAGCGCGATTCCAAAAATTGCCCAGCCATCGAGCTTCTGTCCCTGGAATATCCACGCAATCGTTGCGACAAGAACGATTCCCACCCCGGCCCACACCGCGTAAGCGATTCCCACTGGAATCGATTTCAGGGCAAGCGAAAGAAAATAGAAGGCAAAGCCGTATCCTACGATCACCACAGCTGATGGAAGTGGTTTCGTAAATCCGTTGCTCGACTTCAGTGCAGATGTCGCGACGACTTCGGCGAGAATGGTTATAGCAAGGTACAGCCAGTTTCTCACGTCAGCCGCTCACTGACCTGCGGGCGGCTGCCACAGCTCGACCTTGTTGCCCTCCGGATCGATCACCCACGCAAACTTCCCGTACTCGGACTCATCGATCTTGTCGAGAACGTTGCAGCCTTCTTCCTTGAGCGCCGCGACGAGACCATGTAGATCCTCGACGCGATAGTTGACCATGAACGGCGCATTGGCAGGATCGAACTGCTTGCTGCCTTCGGGAACGATGAGCCACGCAGTGGTGCCTCCGATGGGCTTGCCGTCCGCATCTGTCCAGTCGAATGAAGCTCCGCCCCACGGCTGCACATCGATCCCGAGGTGGCGCTTGTACCATGCCTGCATTGCGGACGCATCCTTCGCCTTGAAGAAAATGCCGCCCACTCCTGTCACACGCCTCATGCATCTCTCCTTCGCCGGCTAAGTACTCCCGCGGATATCAACGAAACGACCAATGCAACCGGCAAAGGCTCCATCAGCGTGAATGCAAAATTGTAAACGGGATTCTTGTACATCGCATTGAACTTGTCCATTTCAGCTTTCTCCGCAGCAATCTGCTCTTCACTTGCACCGCTCGCCCGCGCTTTCTCGATCTTGTGCGCCGCATACTTGTCCATGAAGTCGGGCATGTATTTGTAGTATACGACTTCCCACGTCGCCACATAGATAAC
>DASUXX010000325.1:0-2489 GCA_036377755.1 Gemmatimonadaceae bacterium | reverse complement strand
GATGCACCGGCAGCACCGTTATCAAACGATGAGCGGATGGATATCGAGAAGGCGATCGCGAGGCTTGCACCAGGTTACAGGATGGTTCTGGTGCTGCACGACGTCGAAGGATTCACCCATGAAGAGATAGCGCTTCAGCTCGGCATCGCGCCGGGCACTTCGAAAGCGCAGTTGTTCAAGGCGCGTCGCGTGATGCGCGCGCTGCTGACAGGCAGGGAGGCAAACGATGTACAGTGAAGACAATTTCGAATTGAATGGTGACGAGCGGGCAATGCTCGCTTCACTTCCGCGTGAGATGCCCGCGGGTGACATGCTCGAAGCTCGCGTCGTTCGCGCGCTCCGTACTGAGGGACACTTCGGGGGATCTGCGAATACCGGAAAGCGAGGCATCTCACTCGTGTGGAAGATCGCCGCCGCGATCATGCTGTTTGCGGGAGGTGTCGCAACGGGCCGATACATTCTCGCGTCGAATCAAAGCCAGAGCGCGTCCGTAACTGCCCCCGCTTCCAACCGGCAGGATGCAAAGGTGAGCGCGCCTGAGAGTAATCCGCGTCCCCTGCCATCAAATGAAACCGTTGTAGCGGTGAGGGAGATGTGGCTGTGAGAAAAACATTGAGGATCGCGTCGTGGACTTTGATTGTCGTGTGCGCACTGGTGCCGCGACAGTCGGAGGCGCAGGCAACTTCCGGTGGCGGATCAGGACGCGCGACAGCGCGCGGAACTGCGACAGGCTGGATGACCGCGACGAATTATCTCGGCATCGAGAACTTCCAGTGTGACTGCACCATCAGCTTCGAGTCGCGCACGAGCGCACGATCGTTTGTCTTTCGCTCCGAGCCGGTGGTGCTCGGTGTGAGGAGAGGCGGTCCATCATATGGATTGCTGCAGCGCGGCGATGTCATCACGAAAGTCGACGGCAGATCGATCACGACTTCCGATGGCGGACGCAGGTTCGCGTCAATCGAGCCTGGTGATGATGTCGATCTCACGATCCGTCGCAATGGTAGGACGATGACAGTATCGCTGCGCGCAACGGAAGCGCCGTCGACATCATACACCGTCGCTCCTCTAGCGCCCGGCGCATATGCTATCGGCTTCGAAACACCTGCGCCTGCAATTCCAGCCGAGCCTGCGATTCCGGCCGCTCCTCCAGTAGTCATATGGACGCCTGAGCCTGCTCAACCTGCTCTTCCTCCGGAGCCTGTTATGCCGGCGCACCCGGCAGTTCCAGCAGCGCCGCCAACGGCCGGATACTCGGTGGTGTGGGGAGCAACGCCTGCAGTGCCCGCTGTTCCGGCGATGCCGCGAGGATGGTTTGGGTTCTCCATCAGGTGCAACGGATGCGGATGGTCGTCATCGTCCGCGACATCGGATCCGGTTTGGGAGTCCGACGAAGTTCCGCAGATCTGGCGTATCGAGAAAGGCAGCCCTGCGGATGTCGCAGGATTTCGCAATGGCGACAGGATTACCCATATCGACGGGTATTCCATACTGTCCCGCGAAGGTGCGCGCAGGTTTGGGCGCGTGCGGCCTGGTGAGCGCGTGAGGCTGCGTGTCAAGCGAGGCTCGAGCACGGTGGAGCGCACTCTGACCGTGGGAACTCGTCCCGAAGTTCGCGCCGCACAGATTTCGCGCGTGGCGCCGAGAGCCGCGGTTGCTGTCGGAGCAAGACGTCAGCTCCGTTATTCGGGAACCATCGATAACGTTTCGGTTGAAGTGTGGAGCCCCGGTGGACCGACGGTCGACAAGATCGGCGACACGATGGTGATCACGGTCGGTACTTCGGTCGTACGCATCAAGGTCGATCCGAAGAAATGACACCACGCAGCAACTGAGGATTGTTGGAGCAAGCCAGGTAGGATTTTCGAGTTCCTCTTGGCAAAACTTCCATAAACAGCCAGCCACTCGGCCGAGATAGTGGCTTGACGTTTATGGAAGTTTTGCCAAGGAGAACTCTAAATCCTGATACGCTCGCTGAAACAATCCCCCGCGTTGCGCGGCGCTATTTCTTCGGATCGACCTTGATGCGCACGACCGAAGTACCGACCGTGATGACCATCGTGTCGCCGACCGTGTCGACAGTCGGTCCACCAGGACTCCACACTTCGACGGAAACGTTGTCCATGGTTCCCGAATAACGAAGCTGGCGTCTCGCTCCGGCAGCAACGGCGGCACGCGGTGCCACGCGTGAAATCTGCGCGGCGCGAACCTCGGGACGTGTTCCAACTGTAAGAGTGCGCTCGACTGTGCTCGAACCTCTCTGAACACGCAGCTTCACGCGCTCACCCGGGCGCACGCGTCCAAACCTGCGTGCGCCTTCGCGGGACAGTATGGAATACCCATCGATATGGGTAATCCTGTCACCGTTGCGCAATCCTGCTACATCCGCCGGACTGCCTTTCTCGATGCGCCAGATCTGAGGAACTTCATCGGATTCCCAAACCGGATCCGATGTCGCCGACGATGAGGACCATCCGCACCCATTACAC
>DASUXX010000324.1:0-7014 GCA_036377755.1 Gemmatimonadaceae bacterium | reverse complement strand
ACCGGCAGCGTCGCGAAGTGATTCGTCAACCGAGAGTATGAGCGACCGGTCACGCACGAGCGCCTGATGTATGTACGTCACCGGGCGCTCACCTGCGGTTGAATACGAGCTCCTCGTATGTCATGTCGGTGTCCTGCACGAGCTCTGGTCCGTCGTGCAGTACCCACGAATGAGCGGCAACCTCCTGATCGTCGTGGTGCTGGACATTCTTTACGCCGATTCTTATGGCGGCATCGCGACCGAAATCCTTGAGGACGAGATACTGCGCTGCACTTCTATAGAGACAGGTATTACGCCACGCTGTGTGCGTACGTGCAAGCTGTCGCACAGTACCGTTCGCAACGCGCAGCGCGACCACGAGACGTGGATCTGTGTGCGTGCGGTTCGCACTCTCGCCAACGTGCGACTCGAGCGCAGACTTCAACCTGTCACCCGACGCCCACAAGGGCGCGCGCAGTGCAGCGCGCACACCTACGAACGCAGAACGCGCTGCGCCCGCCGGCGAATATCGCGCTGACATTGCGAGCATCCTGATGGTCGAGTGCTGCTTCATGCCAGTTTACTTCGCGCCGAGCTCGGTTGCGAGTGAGCTCACGAGGGTTGCTTCGCGCGTGAGCGCAGCGGCAACTCGCGCAATCTCACCGTCGACATCTTTCCAGTCACCCTGCTCGATCGATTCGCGAATCCCAGGCATCGTCTTCACACCGTATCCCGTATAGAAGCCTGGCGCGTAGAGCATGTGCTTGTACCACGGGCGACCCTTGAGCCCATCATTCGAGGTGAGCGCGCGCTCGGCCTGAATGAGCCGCTCGTTCACCGACTTGAGAGCGGCAGGACTTTTCCCTGCGAGATTGGCCGCCGCGCGATCATATCGTCTCGACGCCGACGACAGAGAGTCGAGCGCGTTGAGCAGCGGCGCGAAGTTGAACTGAGGCGGCGCCATCCGGCGCGCAGGCGCGCCGACAGGATTGCGTGGATCTCTCACTGCGAGATAAACGCCTTCATCGATCAGTCGATTGGTATCGTTGATCTGGTCGTTGCGCGTGTCACGCAGCCGCTGGAGCTCTGTCGCGTAGCCTTTTGCAGTCTCCGTGAGATTCGTAAACGTGAACGGAAGAAGATCCGCGCTGGCAAGGCGCATGATCGCGACTCCCATTGTCTGAGCGAGCGCCTTTCCATAGACGAACGACGAATCGCTGAAATGCATGAACCAGTAGAAGTCATCGTAGATCGAGTGATAGATGCCGCCGTCATCCTCACCACCATAGCTCATGTTGAGCGCAGGAATTCCAAGGTGTTGAAGAAACGGCGAGTAATCCGATCCTGATCCAAGCGCGCCGATGTGGAGGTCCTCGCGGTTGCGCGCATCGCGGCGATCGTCAGCGCTCCCGGACATCAGGCGACGAGCCTGCATGCGCTTCCATGCAGTTCCTTTCGTCTCGGGATCTTCGATGTCTCTTGCAACACTGTTGACGAAGCTCTCGAGTGTGTGCGAGCCCGATGCACCGAGTGTTCCGCGCCCGTTCGTGTCGCTGTTTATGTATATGACGGCATGCTTGCGGAGCTCATCTGCATGAGTCTCAGCCCATTCAGTCGATCCAAGCAATCCGGGCTCTTCGCCATCCCACGCAGCGTAGATGATCGTGCGCTTCGGCTTCCATCCCTGCTTCACCAGCTCACCAAGCGCGCGGGCTTCTTCCAGCTCGGCCACGAGTCCCGAGATTGGATCTTCAGCGCCATTCACCCATGCATCATGGTGATTGCCGCGAATTATCCATTGATCAGCTTCAGTGGTTCCCGGAATCTTCGCGATGACATCGTAGAGCGTGCGCATGTTCCAGTCGGACTTGACCTTCAAATGCACGGTCGCCGGTCCGGGACCAAAGCGATATGTAAGTGGCAGTCCGCCTTTCCATGAATCAGGAACAACCTGTCCTTTGAGCGCTGCAAGAAGTGGCTGAGCCGTTCCGTAGGAAATCGGAAGCACAGGGATCTTTGTAAGAGTCGGAATCTTGTCGAGGTCGAGACGCTTTGCGTCTTTCGTCGCGCCGACGCCTGGAGTTCTGGGATCGCCAGGATACGTCGGCATGTCGGCGACTGATCCGCGCTGCACTCCCTGCGGCGGACGCATCGGGCCTGCGGGAAATACGTCGCCGCCGCCGTATCCATCGTCGCCCGGATCGGAGTAGATCAAACACCCGACAGCGCCATGCTCTGCTGCAACCTTCGGTTTGATGCCGCGCCACGATCCGCCGTACTTCGCGATGACGATTGCGCCTTTCACTGATATCCCGCGCCGCTCGAGCTCTTCGTAGTCAGCGGGCACGCCGTAGTTAACGAATACGAGCGGACCGGTTACGTCACCGTCTGCTGAATACGCGTTGTATGCAGGAAGCTGTTCGCTCTGCTGGCTTGATGTTGGATCGCCGTCGACAGGAGTCTCGTCGAGATTCGCGACGAACTTTGTCGGAGCAACAAGCTCGACCACACGTTCTTTTGGAGTTGGAAACAGAACCTCGAATTCTTCGATCGATGCCTGCCATCCGTATGACTTGAACTGATCGCGCAGCCATTCCGCGTTCTGCTTGTCATACGGAGATCCGACGTGATGTGGACGCGCCGAGAGAAGCTTCATGTTCTCGCGCATGCGCGCGGGATCGGGAATGGCTTTCATCTTTGCTTCCCAGGCGAGCTCGGTCTTCGATGATTCGGGTGTGAAGCCTTTGATGACCGTGTCGGCTGCAGGCGTCGCAGCGATCGAGATTGTCGCGGCCGCAAGAACGTAGGCTGTGCGCATCAGTAACTGTGGGGTGATAGGTGTGTGAATAGTGTATTTGCTGCGTAGTGTGCGCACCAGATGTGGTGAGGTGAGGATTTTGAGTTCCCCTTGGCAAAACTGGCATAAGCCAAAAGATCGTTCGCCGCGCCAGACGCTGGCCGCTTATGCCAGTTTTGCCAACAGGAACTCAAAATCCTCACCTCACCACATCCTCGCAGCGTTAGCTTTTCACGCTCATGCGGCGATTCATCTATCCGATCATTGTAACTGTTGCCATCCTCGCCTTCGGCGGCCGCGTTCCTTCGCTCGTCGACTCGCCACGCGGCCCAGCCTCCGTCGGCGTCGAGCTATTTCTGCCGACGAGCTATGTCGTCCTCTCGCCATTCTCGCGAATACTCGATGCGCTCACGCTGCTGAGCACAGCTCAGGCAATCGCGTTGCTCGTAACCATTGCTGCGATCGTAATTGCCTTTACAGTGAGAAAAGGCTGGAGGCGTTTACTAATCGCCGTTGCAATAACTGTCGTATCACTCGGCGCACTCGAAGCCGCGGCGGTTTTTCTTCCCCGCCCAATGGCTGCACTGCGAGCGACTGATCCGAATGTCGTCCGAATCGACTTCCACAGTCACACCGGAACTTCGCACGATGTAAGAAAGAGCTTCACCGTCGAAGACAACCGTGAATGGCACCGGTCAGGAGGGTTCGATATCGCCTACGTCACGGATCACGTGAAGTTCGATGGCGCCGAGCAGGGCGAGCTTCGCAATCCGAAGACTGCCGGCGCGGGGACGTCCATCATTACGGGCATGGAAGGCCGCTATCACAAAATCATGTCGACAATCGTGCTCGGAATCACGCGAGCGGATGCATCATTGCTCGACAAGCGCGGCAACATCCTGCCCGGTGAATTGAGATCACCGCGGCCCGTCGTGAGTATCATCGCGATTCCGAATCGAAATCTCGATTCGCTTTCAGCAAAAGTTCTCGACAGCGTCGTTGCGTTGCCGAACCTGAGAGCCATCGAGCTCATCGACGCAGCGCCTCGCGGACTCGCGCAGCTCGATCGCGAAGAAGCGAAGATCCGCCGCGTTGCAGCGAATCTGAACCTCGCGCTCATCGCAGGCTCGAACAATCACGGGTGGGCAAGAACCGTCGCGGGATGGAATCTCATGACGCTACCCGGCTGGCAGTCGATGCCGCCGGATACCGTTGCTGCGCGAATCGAAAGCGCACTGATTTCGAACCGCGGTCCTGTGAAGCTCGTGCATCGCACGCGGCCGTCGCTGTACGGTGCAGCGATCGCGGCGACACTTCCGGTCGTCGCATACCAGAGCATCGGAATGCTTACAATGCCCGAACGACTCAGCTGGATCGCGTGGACCTGGATCATTGCACTCTTCGCGATTAGCCGGAAAAGACAGACAAAGCAGCGAAACTAGCTGCGTCCTGAATCGTCAAAAAGATGTTTGCGGCCTGACCTTTCCGCACGTACGTTGGGCGCTCGTAGTTTCGCTGCTCTCACCTCATCGCAAATCATGAAAAGATTCATTGTTGCTGCTGGCTGCGTGCTCGCGTTGCACGTCAACGCTGCGAGTGCTCAGACTGCCGATTCGGCATTCGCTGTATCGAAAAGCGGGAAGTCCCTGTTTCGAGTGAATATCGACGGTACTGCGTTCTTTGGAGGGACGTTCAATTCAGGTTCGTCGAACGGAGTTCCGGTAGAAGGCGCGGGAACGCGAATGTTCTGGTATCCCGGCAAGGCTGCGTTCCGTGCTGGAGTTATCAACGGCACGCAGTGGGATGATGCGAACATCGGACTTTATTCGACCGCATTTGGCCTCGATGTGCGCGCACTCGGCGACAACAGCCTCGCCGTAGGCCAGCGTGCCGTCGCTGCGAATGTCGGTACAATCGCGCTGGGCGAGGATGTCACCGCAACCGGTGCCAACTCGGTAGTACTCGGATACAAGGCCAGCTCCAGCACGGGAGCTGGATCGCCACGATTGGGTACTTTCGTATTCGGTGATCGATCGACCTCGGCAACTGGTGACACCGTTCACGCATCGGTGACGAACTCCGCGACGTGGCGCGTCGCCAATGGCTTTTACATCTATACCGCATCGAACCTCTCGAGCGGCGTGACGTTCCAGTCGGGCTCGAGCACAACGAGTCCGTGGTGCAGCATTGCGAATGCAGTGATCAGTGCATCGAACTGCGCGTATCTGTCGAGCGGTGGAACCTGGACCAACAGCTCGGATGTTCGTCGCAAGCACAACTTCGATTTCGTCGAAGGGGAGAACATTCTCGCGAAGCTGCGGGAGGTGCCGATCACGACGTGGACATACAACTCCGATCCTGAGAACGTGAAGCACTTAGGCCCAACAGCGCAGGACTTCTACGCTGCGTTCAAGCTCGGCGGCAACGACGATACTCACATCGCAACGATCGATGCCGACGGTGTAGCTCTAGCCGCTGCGAAGGCACTCGACTCGCGAACGATCGAGCTTCAGTCAAAGGTCGATGCTCAGGCTCGGGAGATTGCGGAATTGAAAGTGCGACTTGAAAAACTCGAAGTACTCCTGACGAGAAAGCACTAGCGCAACTCACCCTCGAACACATTTGGCGCACGAATTACACGAATAAAAACGAATTAGAAACGGGGCACGGCTTATCGTCGTGCCCCGTTTCTAATTCGTGTTTTTTATTCGTGTAATTCGTGCGCCAAGATCACTAGTGCCTAAGCCCGGAGAGCGTCCTTCTGCTGCCGCCCGCCAACTGAGTGACCGTGCTCGATCGACCGCTTGTACGGCCTCTCGCCTGGGCCAACGTAGATCTGGCGCGGACGGGCGATCTTCTGCTCCTTGTCGAGCAGCATCTCTTCCCACTGCGCGAGCCATCCTGCCGTTCTTGCGATCGCAAACAGAACCGTGAAGAAATCAGTCGGGAACGCCATCGAGCGATAGATCAGTCCGGTATAGAAATCGACGTTCGGATAAAGCTTGCGTGACTTGAAGTAGTCATCGGAAAGGGCGACGCGCTCGAGCTCGAGTGCGATCTCCAGATCCTTGTCGATACCGACAACCGCGAAAACCTGGTCTGCGAGCTGCTTCACGATTTTCGCGCGCGGATCGTAGCTCTTGTACACTCGGTGTCCGAAGCCCATGAGGCGGCTTCCCTTTCCTGACTTCACCTCCTCGATGAATGCAGGAACGTTCCTGGGATGGCCGATCTCTTCGATCATGCGCAGCACCTGCTCGTTCGCGCCGCCGTGAAGCGGTCCAAAGAGCGCTGCAATTCCTGCGGACATCGCCGAGAACGGATCGACGTGCGAAGATCCAACCGCGCGGACTGCGCTCGTCGAGCAATTCTGCTCGTGATCCGCATGAAGAATGAAGAGAACTTCGAGCGCCTTCGAGAAAATCGGATTGGCCTGATACTGGGGCTCGCTCATTCGAGCGACCATCGACAGGAAATTGTCGACGTACGACAGATCGTTGTCGGGATAGACGAACGGAAGACCCTTCAGGTGGCGATAGCAGAACGCAGCGATGGTCGGGACTTTCGCGAGAAGGCGAATGATCGAGATGTTGCGCTCGACCGGATCGAAGATGTTGCGTGACGACGGATAGAATGATGCGAGCGCTGCGACAGCGGAGTTGAGCATCGCCATCGGATGCGCATCGTAGCGGAATCCTTCGAGGAACTTCCGCATGTTCTCGTGCACGTATGTGTGATACGTGATGTCGTGCACGAACTGGTCGTACTCCGACTGTGACGGAAGCTCACCGTGACGGAGGAGCCACGCCACCTCGAGGAATGTCGAATCTTCGGCAAGCTGCTCGATGGGATATCCACGATAGCGGAGAATTCCCTTGTCACCGTCGATGAACGTTATTGCGCTGCGGCAGGACGCTGTATTGAGGAAGGCGGGATCGTAGCTGAGTAATCCGGGATCGTCTTCGTCGCCGGTTGAAATCTTCTTGAGATCATTGGCGCGAATCGCGCCGTCTGCAATCGGTATGTTGTAGCTCTTGCCGGTTCTGGCGTCGGTTACGTCGAGTCCGGCCGTCGTTGTTTCGGTGGCCATTTCTTTCTCTTATTGATCTATGTGGTACATCAAAAATAACCGTCCTCTGGAGGTTCTGAAAACTGGACTCCACCGAAGCGGCATCTGAAGACTTAAACACGGAGCCACGGGGTAACGGAGGTTCACGGAGCTTTTCTTTTTGTCTGGT
>DASUXX010000323.1:0-14873 GCA_036377755.1 Gemmatimonadaceae bacterium | reverse complement strand
ATGTACACCGGTCCCGGACTGCCAGCCGGGGGCGGAAGCGACGACTACGCCTTCGCGTGTTACGGCTTGCCGGCGTTCAACCTGAATGCACTCGGCTGGGATTACGGAAGCTATACGTGGCACACAAATCGAGACACGTATGACAAAATCGTCTTCGACGATCTCAAGTCGAATGCCACTCTTACTGCAATGCTCGCGTATCTCGCGTCTGAGGACCCGGATTTCATAAAGCGCGATCGCGTCGATCTCGCCGCGCTCGCTGCGGCGCGGGCGGCCAATGACAGCTCAACGGCGCGCAGGAGGGGAGGCTTTCCCACGAAGTGGCCGGAGTGTGAGAAAGCAGCTCGCACGACAAAACCGCGGCTCAACCGGTAACGACATGGACGGCGACGTGGAAAGCATTATCATTTGGTGATTCCTCGCGAGGAAATTCGATGCGCCTCACGTTGTCGGTTCTCACAGGAGCAGTGATCCTGGGTGCGTGCGCCCCGGGTGGTTTTCGGCAGGTGTCGTTCGCCGGTGAAACGTCTACTGCGGGCGCAGAGCCGGCGAACGGCAAATCAGTACACGTGGTGCGCAACACGTCCATGCAGGACACCGTCACCGAATCGCTGATCCGGTACAAGCTGCAGGAGTTTCTTCTCTCGCGGGGATATCGCATTGCCCCTGCGGATACTGCCGACCTGTACGTGCTCGCGACATTCGGTGCAGGGGAGAGAATGTTTGCGTCGACCGCCCCTGTATTTCGTGAGGCAGAGGTAAAAACCGAAACCAATGCACAAGGCGCTGTAGTGCGCCGCACTTTCCTGCCAAACAGGATGGAATACCTGCGCGTGCCGCTTCTCAAGAACAGCGTCTGGCTCCAGATACTTTCATCGGACGCGCGACATTATCGCTCAACGGGGCAGGTGCGAAATCTCTGGCGGGGCGAGGCCGCTATTCTCGGAGCGCCCGAAACGCTTACGGAGCGAATGCCATATCTCGTTGTCGCCACGCTCAAGTATTTCGGAAAATCGACGCCGGACATCGTGACTGTCGACCTGGGAAAGAAAGACGGCGAGTGGTGAGAAAGGTTGAACGCTGACGGCAGGTCGGTACTCGTGATCGGCTCTACCGGGCTCGTCGGGCGAGAGTGTGTCCGGCTGCTGGTCGCCGATCCCACGGTGTCACGCGTTGTTGCACTTGTCCGCAGCAACAATGCTGTGTTTGCAAACTCTCCAAAGCTTCAGCTTTGTCGGGTCGATTTCGATTCACTCGAAGCGCACGCCGATATCTTCGCCGTAGACCAGATCGTCTGCGCCATTGGAACGACGCTCCGTGATACGCCGGACCGCGACTCGTATAGAAAAATAGACTACGGATACCCTCTAACTGCCGCGCGACTTGGAAGGCAGCAGGGAGCACATCATTACCTCGCAGTCACGGCCGTCGGTGCGAGCTCGAAATCGCGGCTGTTCTACAACCGGCTCAAGGGAGAAGTCGAAGACTCACTGACAGATCTGAACTTCCGCAGTCTCACCATCGCGCGTCCGTCAGTTCTGATCGGCGATCGCCTGGAAGAAAGACGCTCGGAAAAAATCGCGTGGAAAGTTTCCTTTCTCACGCCGCGCCGGTACAAGCCGGTGCCTGCATCGAATGTCGCGCGCGCTCTCGTCAGCGCTGCCCGCAGCGATGCTCCCGGAAAGCGAATCATTACAAACTCAGAGATGCTTAATTGAATCGCAGCAGACTTTTCTTCCGATTTCTCTTCACAATTCCCTTCGTTTCCCTCGCATGCGCCAGCGCGCCTGCAACAGGCACCACGCCGGAAGGGCCACGCGGGCCAGCGTTCACCGACAGCGTAGTGCTTGCGCGAGCGGCGGCAGGCGATTCGTCCGGCCTCGCATCCATTCTCGACAAGAGCTGCAGCAAGCGTGAAGAGCGGGAGCATTGCCTCGAGACTGCACTTTCACTCGTGGCAGGGAAGGGCTATGTAAAAATCGCGATGGGCGCGCTAAACCGCCTCGGAAACGATCCAGAGATAAAGCGCAACGGACATGTATATGCGCATGCAATCGGTATCTCTGCGGGAAGCGCCAGCAGGGATGTCGCAGAGTCATTCACGCAATGCTCTGAATCGTTTCAATCAGGCTGCTACCACGGAATCGTGCAGGCGTGGTTTGCATCGCTCGACAGCATCAGCGCAGCCGATGCGAACGAGCTTTGCGCTCCGTTCAGAAAGACCGAAAGTGACAGGTGGATTCGCTTTCAATGCGTTCATGGAATGGGCCACGGACTGACGATGTTGTACAACCACGACCTTCCCAGGGGTCTCGCAGGCTGCGACCTGCTGACCGAGTGGTGGGATCGGCACTCGTGCTACAGTGGCGCATTCATGGAGAACATCGTGAATGTCACGATGCCTCATCACCCAGCCAATGCGCTTGCCCATCACGACGGGAAAAGCGACGAGCATGCGGGCATGGATCACGATATGGAGGGAATGCACCACGAGCAAAGTCAGTTCAAGCCGGTCGATCCAGACGATCAGCACTATCCCTGCTCGGTGCTCCCGGAGAAGTACCTCGGCGCATGCTACGAGATGCAAACGTCAGTGATGCTGTACAACAACAAGGGCGACATTGCAGGCGCCGCCAAATCCTGTGAATCGGCGCCGATGAACATGCGGCCCATATGCTTTTCAAGCCTCGGTCGCGACGTAAGCTCCTTCTCGGTGCAGAATCATGCGGAAGCAGTGAAGATGTGCTCCCTTGCTGACGACAGGTATGAGCCGTGGTGCTACTACGGCCTCGTCAAGAACATCATCGATCTGGAAGCGCGGCCCGACGACGGAATCTCGATGTGTCGCGATGTCCCCACGCCGGAAGGAAAGACGCTCTGCTACGAGGCTGTTGGAGAGCAGATCATGATTCTGAGGCCAGCCATCGCTGACAGGCGCACGGCGTGCTCAATGAGTGAAAGCGGTTTCGAAGCTGTCTGCCTGTACGGTGCGAGGGTGGGCACCGAGGCGCCGGGCATTCTCCGTAGAATCTGGGAGAACGCCCGGCAGTAGAAGCTATTGCTTCGTTACAGCGAAGCCGTCGATGTGAACGTCGAGGTTGTGATTCACGCGGATTCCGGCGATTCCCGTCGTGCCTGCGTGCCCGTTTCCGCTATCGACAACTGAGCGAGGAAGGGAATGCACTTCGGTGCCGTTGACGAGGAAATGAACTTTCTCCGCATCGACTGTGACTGCGAGCTTGTTGCTCGCCTTGCCTGATTCGTCGATCGCCTTGACTGCCGGGTTCGCAGTCCAGTCAACGAGCTTGTGAACGTTCGCATCATCGGCGCGATGGTTGATGAGAAATTTTCCATCCTGCCGAACGAGGAAATACACGTAGCTCTGGTTCGCGCTGTCCAGGTTCTGGCCTGCGACAAGAAGACCATATCCTTCAGGATGTGTTGACGCCTTGGTCTGGTTGAATGTTGCCGAAACGGTGTAGTTGCCGGAGGGCGCGTTCGACGGATTCCAATAGATCGCTGCAGGTCCGGCAGTAACGTGAATGCCGCTGCCCATTCCTACGAACTTGGTCTCGGTGATCTTGCGTCCCTGGGATGCGGGACGCGGGTCAAGACGACCGGTCCATCCGGCTACCTTGACGCCGCCGTCAGCGACGACCTTGTCGGGGTCGCTGTTTGCACCCTGTGCGCCGAGTGCGGTGGTACCGAGCGCCAAAAATGTGGCGGCGGTTATTACAACCTTCATGGGGCCTCCGTGTCGATTAGCATGGAATTGTCGATCGTGGATATTAGTCCGTGTGCACGAGCCAGCGCCAGCAGGCTTGTCATCATCGAGGTGGCGGATCATGAATGCCACGGACTGGTCTACGGCATGACGGGACTCGGGCATTACGCCCTCGAGCATCTGCCATCCATGAAATACGTGCGGCCAGATCTCCAGCTCGGCGACGCCGCCTGAGGCGCGTATGCGATCGTAAACCTGTTGTGAGTCAGCTTTGAGAAGCTCCGAGTCTCCTACCTGAAGGAGCACTGGAGGAAGACCCGAGAGGTCGCCAAACGCGGGCGATGCTCGCGGGTCCAATCGTGATGCTCCGGCGAGATAAGCGTTTGCGAAGTCGTCGATATTCGATGGCACAAACATCGAGCACGACTCTGCATTCTCGAGTGCGTCAGGTGAACCCTCCATGTCAGTCCATGGACTGTACAGAATTGCGCACGCAGGAAGGGTAAGGTTCTTGTCGCGGGCGGCGATCATTATCGCGATAGCCAGCCCGCCTCCAGCTGAGTCACCGCCGATTGCCACCGGTGCGTTCTCGCGCTCGACGACGTACCGATATGCTGCGAACGAATCATCGAATGCAGCAGGGAACGGGTGCTCCGGTGCGCGGCGATAGTCTACGCTGTACACGCGCCGACGGCTCAGTCGCGCGAGTGCGGCAGTCAGCGGGCGATGTGTGCGCGGACTGCATGCGACGTAACCGCCACCGTGAATGTAGAGAATTGCTCCGGGCAACGGATTGCGTGGCTCTATCAGCTCGCCGCGAAAGTTTTCTTCGTCGATCCTCCGCACTCGCACGCCGAACGATCTCAGCTCTGCCCATGCCGGTGGAGAACCGAAGATTCGGCGCGCGCGCTTCGCAAGCTCATGCGGAGGTCCCCAGCTCTCGCGACGCACGAATGTTCGTACATACCAGTCGGCAAATCGAAGCTGAACCGAGCGACCCATCGCGCTTCTACCTCGGGGGTGCGGGCTTTACTGGTGATATCAGTATGAGCTTGTCACCTGCCGGACTCACGACGTACGTATTGATATCCTGAAGCTCCGGATCTGTGAACGTCGCGACCTGCGTCCAGTTTTTCGACGGCGGCTTGAGCGTGAAGATGGCATTTCCCTGACCCATGATGATCGTGCCGCGTGGCGTCCACGTGTGGACGGTCTTCTTAGGAAGTGCAGAGGCAATTTCGGTAGTGTCGTGTGTCACGAGATCGAGCCTGCGGATACGATTGCCGCCGACCGAATCGACTCGCGTATAACTGATCGCGCGCTGGCCCGGAATTCTTTGCGGTGGAAGGTTCGCGGCGCCAAAATCGTAGTCGGTCATCGAGCCCGTTGTCGCATCGAAGATCGAGACAGCGCGCACTGCCTTGGGACGCATCATTGCGAACGTGACTGAGTCCAAGGGCATGAAGTAGCCAACTGTATCAGGCCCCGGCAGAACTCCTTTCACAGGAGCGCCTTTCATGTCGTAGAGCCATGGACCCCATTCCTTGAATAGAGTCTCCGGTGTCCATCGAATTACCATGAGCTGGCCGTTCCGGAGCACAGTCGGCGAATTCTCCATCTCCGCAGTCGATGTCACGCGTGTTTCGGCGCCAGTCGTGAGATCGATGCGGAAAACATCGCCTTGCGCATTCGAGCTGTCGCGGCGCACGAATACGATCGACTTACCATCCGGCGTGAACGACGGCTGGCTGTTGATGCCTTTGTCCGCCGTGAGCTTGCGAGGCGCGCCCACCACCAGCTGCCCCTTTGTGTAAGTGAGGTCGGCAACGTAGAGATTCACAGGATTGGTCTGCGCGCCTGCGGCGCTCGCAGCAAGCGCTGCAAATATTCCAGGGATGATGCACTTCATCGTTCGTATTTCCAGTTGCGTGATTTGCCCTCTGCCATCCATTCGACTGCCGTCGCGAGACGCTTTTCGCGAGTGGCATCAGTCTTTGCTTCGGTGATCCACTCGAGATATTCGCGGCGATGACTTGGACTGAATGAATCAAACGCCCCCTGCGCCTTCTTGTTCTTTTTTAGAGCGGCACGCAGATCGGCAGGCACCGGTATTTCGGGCTTCGGCGGTTTCTTTGCCCGCTCGACCTTGATGCCTTCTTCGTTAAGCTTCATCGCCTTCCTTATATACTGTGCCAGCTCCTTCTTAGGCGGCAGGTCTGAAACGCTGGCCAGCTTCCCGAACTGGCCCATGCCGTCCATGTCACGCTTGCCTTCGAAGATCAAAGATCCCTTCCAGAATCCAAGAGTGCAGTGAGCCTTGAAGGCAGCCATTCCGCACATCATGCCGCGATAGTCGAACGCGGGCATACCCCACTTGATGTTTTCCTCGACATCCGGACAGGTCTCATGGACGATCTCCCTGATGCGAGTCAGTATCGGCTTCGCGAAGTCGGCTGACTTTGCGATGTAGGCGTCGACACGCGGATCCCTGCTGGCCATCTGTTCTCTCCTTGTGGACCGCAGAATGTGAGTCGCTGCAAATGCGTAATCAATGCCTCGCGAACGGCGAGGTTTTTGCCACTATCCCGGCCAAGACCACGCACTGCAACCGTCA
Source organism: Gemmatimonadaceae bacterium (assembly GCA_036377755.1). Lineage (GTDB taxonomy): Bacteria > Gemmatimonadota > Gemmatimonadetes > Gemmatimonadales > Gemmatimonadaceae > UBA4720. The sequence goes on along the minus strand of DASUXX010000323.1, from coordinate 8,535 downwards.
AAGGAGACGACAAATGCGCTGGACTCCTTCTGGAAGAAGTGGAAATCTCGAAGATCGCCGCGGAATGGGTGGTCTTGGCAAAGGACTCGGCATCGGGGGCACGGTCGTGATCCTCGCGCTGAGCCTTCTCACCGGACGAAATCTTTTCAACGATCTCGGCGTCGAGCCGGGAGTCAATGCGGGTGCGGGACAGCCGATGACTCCTGAAGATTCGGCGAGAGAGGAGTCGGAAGTCCAGTTCGTCTCATTCGTGCTCGACGACAACGATTCGACGTGGCAGAAGGTTCTCGCGCGGTACAATCAGCCCTATACGGCGCCGAAGCTCGTGCTGTTCAGGAATTCAACTCAATCCGGCTGCGGATACGCACAATCCGCAATGGGCCCGTTCTACTGCCCGCTGGACCAGAAGATCTACATCGATCTGGGATTCTATGACGAGCTGAAGACGCGGTTCGGTGCGAGCGGGGATTTCGCGCAGGCTTACGTGCTCGCGCACGAGTTTGGCCACCACATTCAGCATCTGAGTGGAACCGATGAGCAGGTGCGCCGCGCGCAGGGTGAAAACCCCGGTGATGCCAACCAGTACTCGGTGAGGCTCGAGCTGCAGGCGGATTGTTATGCGGGAGTGTGGGCAAACAGCACGCAGAAGCGCAACATTCTCGAGCCCGGCGACGTGCAGGAGGCGATGACTGCAGCGTCGTCAGTCGGTGACGACCGCATTCAGCAGCAAAGCGGACAGCGCGTGAATGTCGATGCGTTCACTCACGGCTCGGCGCAGCAGCGCATGGAATGGTTCAATCGCGGCTACCAGTCGGGCGACCTGAGAGCGTGCAACACATTCGGCAGCTAGGAGATGTAGACTCCCATCAGCCAGCCGATCATCAGGTAGACTGACAGGAGCGCTGACAGCACTCCCGCGGCCGCAACGACGCGGCCGATAATCCTCAGTGCGCGGCGCTTGTTCTTTTCGCGATGGCTCGTGAGCGTGCTCACGAGCCTGTCGCATATGCCCCACAGGGCAAACGATGTTATTGCGACGCATGGCATCTCCAACGGCCATGCGCGCGGGCTGAACGCGTAGAACGCGAGCCCGCTCGCGAGTGCCAGCCCTTCAATTGTCACGAGTGCCTGCAGCGACAGTGATCGAGCGAAGTCCGCTATCGCGAACAACGCGTTGCCGGGATCGCGGCGAAGCGTTGCTGCAGTCACGGCGCCAGTCTCCGTGCCGCATCTATCTGCTTCTTCACTGCATCGAGTTCTCTCTTTAGGGTGACATAGCGGTTCACTGCATCGCGACTCACCTGCTGATCAGGGCCCGTCATTGTGCCATACAGATATTGAATCTGTGATTGAAGTCCAGGCCGGGAATATCGCACGCTCGGTGCGACGAGAATCTTTTCGAGGGCATCGATTCTCTGACGCAGCTGTGTCGCATCGGGCGATGCTTTCTTTCGCAAATCGGCAACTTCCTGCACGGCGCGATTCACTTCTGATACGAGATCGCGAGCGCGCAGATTGTGCGCGAGCTGTTCCCGCATGATCTGGGGAGTGACACCATCCTTCACCACTCGCGGATCAGGATGCAGAACAAACTTTCGTGTTTGCGTTATTGCGCCGCTCGAAAGACGAACCGTGTAGGTGCCGGGTGCAGCTAGCGGGCCGCGACGGCCGCTCGATCCGGTTGACGTCCACGCTCCGGGATATTGCATGTCCCACACGAGTCGATTTGCACCCGCATTGTGAGTCAGGCGCGCGGCTCCGGTGCCGGGATTCACAGTTCGAGATGAATCCGGCTTAGTGGCCTCGCTCGACATTCGCCGGATTACTTCTCCCGATGGTGCGAGGATTTCGATTGTGACAGGCCCGGCGTCCGATGCGAGCCAGTAATCGATCATTGCGCCTTGCGGTGGATACTGAGGATCCGCGCCGGCGCTTCGCGATTGCTCACCACCGCCAACTCCGCCGTAGAGAATCCGCCACGCATCGCGTGGCTGAAACAGGTACGCAGGTTTAGCTGCGAGTGACGCATTCAGCTGACGCAGCGGCTGGAGATCGTCGAGTATCCAGAAACCCCGACCCTGTGTCGACAGCACGAGGTCACCGCGCTGCACTTTCATATCAGTGACTGGAGTGATCGGCAGGTTGAGCTGAAGCGGCTGCCATCGACCACCGTTGTTGAACGATACGAACGCACCGAATTCAGTGCCTGCATAGAGAAGCCCTTCGCGCTCGGGATCTTCACGCACTACGCGCGTTGGATTGTCAGCGGCAATGCCGTTAGAGCCATTCGTCAGCAGTGTCCACGTTTCGCCGTAATTATCCGTGCGCCAGAGATATGGGCGAAAGTCGCCGAGGAGATAGCAGAGAACCGCGTAATAAGCTGAGCCTGGGCGATGAGGCGACGGCTCGATGTTCTGAACGCGGCATCCCTTTGGCTGTGATGATGGAGTGACGTTCTTCCATGTCACGCCACCATTTCTCGTCACGTAGAACGGTCCGTCGTTGGCGCCCGTCCATATGACTCCGCTTTTCAGCGGCGACTCGCGAATTGCGTACAGCGTGCTGTAGATCTCTTCGCCTGTAACATCGATGGTGATGGGCTCACCGCTGACTTTCTGACGCTCAGGTGGATTCCACGTGAGGTCAGGTGAGATCCTTTCCCAGGTGACACCTTCATCGCGCGTGCGATGCACGTATTGAGTTCCGTAGTAAACGCTCTGCCATCCATGCGGCGAAACTTCTACCGGGGCGACGCGCTGAATTCTGTAGATCAGCTCGGACGGCGGCATTCCGTAGATCGACTGTGCTCCGACCGGGTACTGTTTTTCCTGGCCCGTTCTCAGGGACATGCGGGAGAATATTCCTTTGCACGATCCGTAGATCGTGTCGGGACGCGCAACGTTTGGAACCACCGGCCCCGTCTCGCATCCCGGTCCCACGCGCCATGTCTCGATTGGATCATCGAGGAAAGCTGACGTTGCTGGAACTGAGGGTAGAATCAGCTCCGTGTTGTTATCCTGCTGGGCGCCGTAGAGCAGATACGGAAACTGATTGTCGACGTAGACCTGATAGATCTCGGCGGTCGGCTGATTGTATTGTGTTGACCATGTTCTCCCTCCGTTGAGAGAGACATTCGCGCCGCCATCGTTTGACTGAATCATGATCGACGGATTCTGCGGATTGATCCACAGATCGTGATTGTCGCCATGCGGCGTGGACATCATTGTCCATGACTTTCCGGCATCGATGCTTTTATAAAATCCTTCAGTACCGACGTACACGACGTCGGCATTCGTCGGATCTGCATCGATGTTCGTATAATAGAAGGGACGCGTAATGAGCCCGCGCGTCGTTGTGTCGACTGCGGTGAATGACCGGCCTGAATCGTCGGATCTGTACAGACCGCCGCCGGGCTTTGCTTCGATCAGTACGTACAATCGTTCGGGCTTCGCGGCGGAAACAGCGAAGTCCGCTTTGCCCACAAGCCCGTTCGGCAGACCATTTGTCAGCCGCGACCAGGTTGTGCCGCCATCGGTGCTCTTGTAGATACCGCCCTCTCTCGCACCGCTGATGATTGTCCACGGCTTCCTCTCGGCCCGCCACATTGCCGCGTATACGACCGACGGGTTTCCGGGCTGGAATTCAAGATCGACTGCGCCTGTCGAATCGGATATGAAGAGAACGTTTTCCCATGTGCGACCGCCGTCCCGGGATCGATAAACACCGCGCTCCCGGTTCGGCTTGAATGGATTTCCTACGGCCGCAGCAAATACGATGTCAGGATTGGCTGGATGAATGATGACAGATCCGATTTGTCCTGCGTCCCTCAGTCCAATGAACGACCACGTTTTTCCGGCGTCGATCGACTTGTAGATGCCCCTGCCGATAGAAACATTGCTGCGTAGACCTTCCGATCCGGTTCCTGCATAGATGACATTCGGATCGGAGTCCGCAACATCGATCGATCCCATCGACGCCGCAGCGAGATAACCGTCAGAGACATTGTTCCACGTCTGGCCTGCGTCGGTTGTCTTCCACACTCCACCGCCGGTGGTGCCCATGTAGAATGTGAATGGCTGGGACGCTATGCCTGTGACAGTAGTGACGCGGCCTCCGCGCGACGGTCCGACATAGCGATATCGCATCGACCTGAGCTTTGCGCTGTCGACCGAGAAATCCTCCTGTGCACTCGCCGCACTGGCGGCAACGAGAAGTGCGAGTGCGATCGCGGAACGCGGAATCATTTTGTCGATGTTTTCCTCGAAGGAATGAATTGCGGCAGACGCTCGCCGCGTGCGCAGTGTTCAATGAGCTGAGTGAGCCGTGACGCGCGTGTCCCGGGTCGTTTTGCACTCACAACATACCATGTTGCAACTCGACGGTAATATGGAGCTTGTGCATTGAAGTACTTCCACGCCTTTGAGTTCTTCATGAACCGCGTTTTCGTATCCGCGTCGAGCTCGGGCGTGTTCTCAAAGGAGTAAACTCCCGTGCGAACTGGAGTCTTGCGTTCGTACGCTGCAATGCCGGGCGGCATCATCCGACCCTCCCGTGTCAATCTCGCAACATGCCCCACGTTGACGTTGCTCCAGATGCTGTTCGGCTTACGTGGCGTGAAACGCGTAGTAAAGCTCACGTCGTCGAGCTTCTTGCGAATTCCATCGATCCACCCGTAGCAGAGCGCTTCGTCGAGCGCTTCGGGGTAAGTGATTCCGCCTTTGCCTGAATCCTTGCGATAGAAACCCACCCACAGCTCGTCGAATGCAGCGTGATTCTTTTCGAGCCATTGCCTGAAGTGCTTTCCTGACCTGAAGAAGCGCAGGCGTTTGCGGTTTACTTCCATCAATGAGGCAGAGGCCGACGACGAAAGGCTGAGAGCGCCACGCAGGGCCAGGGAATCATGTCTTTGTGAAATAGTAGCCAAACAAAAGGCGCTGCGCACGTGGATTGCGCAGCGTTCCCCGCTGACTCACGAGTTGCGAACGGGGGATGGTCTGAGCATATTGGTCGTTCAGTACAAACTAAACGCCAGTGCCTCCCACCCGATCTCCCCGCATTAAATCCCGCACCAGGACACCATCCCCTCCACAGTTCGTGGAGCGGCTGGCGCTTACGCTCGAGAGCGACGGATTTCCGAGGATCGCCGGGCGCATCTTTGGCCTTCTCATTATCGAAGAGAGGGAAGTGTCACTCGACGATCTCGCGGCGGCGCTCGGCGCGAGCAAAGCGAGCGCGAGTGTAAACACCCGCATGCTCGAGGATAAGGGGCTGATCGAGCGCGTCAGCCGTCCGGGCGACAGGCGTGACTATTACAGGATTTCAGCTGATCCCTTTGTGTGCACCATGGAGCAGCGTATCGCGAAATGGAATCGCGTGAGGTCTGTAATGCGCGATGGCCTCAACGACTCGTCCATGTCGCCCGCGGCGCGCTCACGGTTGCGCGACTACGAGAGCGCATCAGGCGAGATTGCTGATCTCATAATGGCGGGACTCAACAAGCTGAAGTCATCGAGAAAGAAATGAAGAAGCTGAATATCATCGTTGCGCTGTTCGCTTTTGCGGCGACGGCGACCGCTCAAAATCAGACCCCATTGGTTCTGACGCTCGGGGACGCAGCGCGCCTCGCGGCGAAGCAGAGTGCGCCGGCTGTCATTGCGCAGCTCCGCACAGCAGAAGCACAGGCTCGCGTCACGCAGCGAAGAGCCGATCTCCTTCCGACACTCAGAACAAGCGCGCTCGAGAGCGGGCATACGCTCAACTCTGCAACGTTCGGATTCGATTTTCCGACTCCCGAAGGTGAGACCCCACTTCTCGATCCGAATGGTCAAATAATCGGGCCGGTGAACACGCTCGACCTGAGAGCGCATGTAACTGTTCCCGCGATCGACTTTGCCGCACGTCAGCGGGTCACGGCTGCGCGCACCGGAGTAACCGCTGCTCAGGCGGCGGCACTCAGTGCCGCAGACCAGGCAGCCGCAACTGCAGCGCTCGCGTATGTGAGAGCGGCGCGCGCTGACGCGATGGTCGCAGCACGAGCAGCAGACTCGACACTGGCTGATTCACTTCTCGTCATCGCCAACGCCCAGCTCCGCGCAGGAGTCGGAGTCGCGCTCGATGTCACACGTGCGCGGTCGCAGCTTGCGGCAATTCATTCGCAGCTGATCGCAGCGAGAGGTGAACAATCGCGATCGCGGCTCGAGCTGGTGCGGGTTATCGGAGTTCCGCTCGAGACTGAAGTGCGGATTGCGGAGCCGCTCGCCGGTACCGTAGACAACGGTGTCGTACCGTCGGAGGCAGATGCAGTAGCGACTGCACTTCGCGAGCGTGCGGATGTGACAGCAGCGGACCGCGCGCTCGAAGCTGCAAAGCAGTCCACACGTGCGATACGGGCGGAACGGCTTCCTGCTCTTTCTGCGTTCGCCGACGATGGTGCAATCGGCACGAGCACCGCTCACATGCTCAACACATATACATGGGGAGTGCAGGTATCACTTCCGATATTCGACGGAGCAAAACGCGCTGGGCGTGAACACGAGCAGGAGGCTATCGCGTCTCAACTGGATGTGCAGCGGCGTGAGCTTGAGCGAACAGTGACCGTCGAAGTACGCAGTGCCCTTCTCGATCTCGGAGTTGCGAACGAACAAGTGCATGCCGCAAACGGGAGGCTCGCACTCGCGCAGCAGGAGTACACGCAGGCACAGGATCGATTCAAGGCAGGTGTGGCGGGCAATGCGGATGTTGTCACGGCAGCACTTTCATTGAATAGCGCACGCAACGGAGTGATCGACGCAGTAACTGCTTACGAAAGCGCGCGTGTTGGACTCGCGCGCGCCGAAGGTATTGCAACCCGGCTTCCATAGTCATACACGAACGCACAGGACGCATAGATGGCAACAGCAGCAGAAGCAAAAGACAATTCATCAGCGCCGCCCCGCAAGCGGCGCATCATGCTTGGGGTAGTGGCAGTTGGCGTGCTGATTGCCGCGGCATGGGGCGGACGCGCGTGGCTGTATTCACGCTCTCACATATCCACTGACGACGCATCTATCGACGGTCGCATCATTCCGGTGGTCGCAAAGGTGAGCGGCTACGTTGCGAACGTTGACGTTGCAGAGAACGACCGCGTGACAGCAGGCCAGATCGTCGTTCAGCTCGATACTGCAGAGCTCGCAGTCAAGCTCGCGCAGGCGCAGGCGGAGCTTGCTGCCGCAGAAGCCGCAGCGGGTGGTCACGGTGAAACCGGCCAGGCCGAAGCAATGGTCCAGACCGCTGCAGGCCAGCGGGCTGCATTGCAGGCACAGGTGGTAGCGGCGCGCGCAAATGCAGCGCGCGCACGGTCGGATCTTCAGCGCATGCAGGAGCTCGCATCGAAGCAGATCATCTCGATGCAGCAGCTCGATGCGGCTCGCGCGGCCGCAGCGGCTGCCGACGCTGCCGTCGCAGCAGCAGAGCGGCAGGCATCGGCTGCAGGCGGCACTGTGAGTGGTGCGCAGGCGGGGACAAGACTCGCCGAAGCTCGTCTCGAAGCTGCGCGCGCGGCACGCAACAACGCTGCGCTCCAGCTCTCTTATGCACGCATCGTTGCACCTGCGACCGGCCTGATCTCCAAGAAGACGGTGGAGGTGGGGCAGCTTGTGCAGGCTGCACAGCCGCTGATGTCGATTGTATCCGACTCTGCTACGTGGGTCACCGCGAACTTCAAGGAGACTCAGCTCTCAAAGATGAAAGTCGGACAGCCGGTTGCAATCGCCGTGGATGCCTATGACGGCTGCGAAGTAGCAGGGCATGTTCAGAGCATCAGTGGTGCAACGGGTTCCCGCTTTTCACTGCTTCCGCCAGATAATGCGACCGGCAACTACACCAAAGTCGTGCAGCGCGTTCCTGTCCGCATCGCAATCGACAAGACATGCGGCAGCGCGCGACCGCTGCGCCCAGGAATGTCAGTCGCTGCTCACGTAAAGACTGGCTGATACGAAAGTGACCGCCGTTGCAGCAGAGAAGCAGCCGCATAAATGGCTGATCGCGGGATCGGTCATGATCGGGACGATCATGGCCGTTCTCGACTCGAGCATAGTCAACGTCGCGCTCCCGCCGATGAGCGGAACGCTCGGCGCAACGATCGAGCAGATCACGTGGGTCGTAACGGGTTACATCCTCGCCAACGTGATCATCATGCCGCTCGTCGCATTGTTGAGCCAGAGATTCGGCAGAAAGAATTTTTACATGACGAGCGTGATCATCTTCACGGTCGCGTCTATGGCGTGCGGTCTTGCTCGCAGCCTGCCCGTAATGGTGGGCTTCCGCGCACTGCAGGGAATTGGCGGCGGAGTACTGATGACTGTCTCTCAGGCAATCCTGCGAGAGACATTTCCGCCAGAAGAGCAGGGCACTGCGATGGGAATCTTCGGCCTCGGTGTAGTGCTCGCGCCCGCATTCGGGCCGACACTTGGCGGATGGATTACCGACCAGTATTCGTGGCCGTGGATTTTCTATATCAACGTGCCGATCGGAATCATCAACCTCATTCTGGTCAGC
>DASUXX010000322.1:0-5971 GCA_036377755.1 Gemmatimonadaceae bacterium | reverse complement strand
AAAAACACTGCGTACATCTATGGTACGCAGTGCTGTTGGTACGTAGTTGCAGTCAGTAAGCAGTAAGCAGTGCTGTTAGTACGGACTGCTGTTAGTACGGAGTGCCGTTGAGTACGGAGTGCTAGGCTGCCGCTGAAGCTTTTTCCGTCACAACCCGAACCACATTATCGACAACCTGAAGAAATCCACCTTCGATGGAAAAATTCGAAGCTGCCGATCCGCCGCCGATTCTCAGTGAGCCGCGACCGAGCAGCGTCATCATCGGAGCGTGACCGGTAAGAATTCCGAGCTCTCCGTCGAATGCAGGCGCGACGACCGAAGCCGCCTCGCCCTCATACAATGTTTTCTCCGGAGAGATTACCGAGACCTTTAGCATCAGCCCTTCGCGAGACGGTCAGCGTTGGCCTGAACATCCTCGATGCCGCCGGCCATGAAGAACGCCTGCTCCGGAAGCGCATCGAACTCACCGTCCACGACTCTTTCGAACGACGAGATGGTGTCCTCGAGCTTCACGTACTTACCAGTGATTCCGGTGAACTGCTCCGCGACCGCAAAAGGCTGCGACATGAATCTCTGAAGTCTGCGCGCACGTCCGACCACCTGCTTGTCTTCTTCGGAGAGCTCGTCCATTCCGAGGATCGCGATGATGTCCTGAAGCTCCTTGTAGCGCTGGAGAATTCTCTGCACCGACGTGGCAACCTTGTAGTGACGGTCGCCGATGAACTGCGCGTCGAGAATTCGCGAAGACGATGCAAGCGGATCGACCGCGGGGTAAATCCCGAGCTCGGTGATTGCACGCGAAAGAACGACCGTTGCGTCGAGGTGAGCGAACGCCGTCGCAGGCGCAGGATCGGTGATGTCGTCCGCAGGAACGTAAATCGCCTGCACCGACGTGATCGATCCAGTCTTGGTCGAAGTGATGCGCTCCTGAAGATCGCCCATCTCCGTTGCCAGTGTCGGCTGATAACCCACGGCGCTCGGCATACGTCCAAGAAGTGCGGACACTTCCGAGCCTGCCTGCGTGAAGCGGAAGATGTTGTCGATGAACACGAGCACGTCCTGGTTCTCGACGTCGCGGAAATATTCGGCAACGGTCAGTCCCGAAAGACCGACGCGGAGCCGCGCTCCCGGCGGCTCATTCATCTGGCCGTAGATGAGCGCAACGTTGTCGAGAATTCCTGCTTCCTTGAATTCGAGATACAGATCGTTTCCTTCGCGCGTTCTCTCACCCACGCCGCAGAACACAGACTTACCACCGTGTCCCTTTGCGACGTTGTTGATGAGCTCCTGAATGACGACGGTCTTGCCAACTCCTGCACCACCGAAGAGTCCGATCTTTCCACCCTTCACGAACGGAGCGATGAGGTCGATGACCTTGATGCCCGTCTCGAAGACTTCAGTCTTCGGCTCGAGGTTCGCAAACTCAGGCGCAGCACGGTGAATCGGCCAGCGCTCCGTGCTCTCAGGAATCGGATCGCCGTTATCGACTGGATCGCCGAGCACGTTGAGAATGCGGCCGAGTGCAGCCTGACCGACGGGAACCTTGATTGGCGCGCCCGTGTCGACGACGTCCATTCCACGAACGACTGCGTCCGTCGATGACATCGCGACTGCGCGAACCTGGTTGCGCCCGATGTGCTGCTGCACTTCGGACGTAACGTTGATGTCAGCGCCTGCGTCGGACTTGCTGTTGATGGTGAGCGCGTTGTACAGCTCGGGAAGGTGTTCGCTCTCGAACTCGACGTCGAGAACAGGTCCAATGACCTGCACCACCTTGCCGATATTCTTCTCGCCCTTCACTGCAGTTGCCATTCGTTATCCCTCGAGTGCCGCGGAACCACCGACGATCTCGGCGATTTCCTGCGTGATCTGCGCCTGACGGGCGCGGTTATATGTACGGCGAAGCACGTTGAGAATGTCGCCGGCGTTGTCTGTTGCATTCTTCATTGCGTTGCGCTGCGAGCTCTGGAACGCAGCTTCGTTCTCGACAAGTCCGCGATACACTGCATTGCGAACGTAGAGTGGAAGCAGCTCACCAAGAATCGCTTCGGCCGACGGCTCCAGGATGTAATCCGGACGCGGTCCCTTTCTCTCAGGCGGTGTCACGGGAAGGATCTGCACCGATGTCGGCGGCGCTGAAAGCGCTGACAGGAACTTCGAGTGAATGACATACACTGCGTCGAGCGCGCCTGATGAAAAACGCTCGAGCATATCGCCCACGATTTCCGACGCGTCCTTCGCACTCGGCTTGTCGGTGATGTCGATTCGGCTCGACGCAACGTTGCGGCCGATGTACTTGAAGTAGCCGAGGCCCTTCTTTCCGACGACATGAAGCTCGGTCTCGACTCCTTCGCCATCGAGACGGGCAAGCAGCCTTCTTCCTTCCTTGATGAGGTTGGAATTGAAGCCGCCCGCAAGACCGCGATTCGACGTAAGCAGAATCACGGATGCACGATTGACCTTCGCCGGCTGGCGGAGAAGTGGAAACTTCTCAGCGAGATCCGGCGAATAAAGTCCCGCAATCACTTCGGCGAGACTTTGAGCGTAAGGCCGCGCTGCCTGCACGCGATCCTGCGCTCTTTTCATTTTCGATGTGGCGACCATTTCCAGAGTACGCGTGATCTTGCGCGTGTTCTCTACGGATTTGATTCGCCCCTTTAACTCACGACCCTTGGCCATGTGGCGTTACGCTGCCTTGACGCCGCGAGACTTGTTGAATGCTTCGATTGCTGCCTTGAGATCTGCTTCGATTTCCTTCGTCAGAGCCTTCTGCTGCTTGAGTCCGCTTGGCACCTGCGGATACTGAGCGCTCATGAATGCGAGGAAGCCAGTCTCCCACCCGCGAAGATCGGTGACAGGAATCGTATCGAGATAACCGTTGGTCACTGCATAGATGACCATGATCTGCTTCTCGACCGGCATTGGCTGGTACTGAGGCTGTTTGAGAATCTCGACCGTGCGTGCACCGCGCTCGAGCTGTCTCTTCGTCGCAGCGTCGAGGTCAGATGCGAATGACGCGAACGCTTCGAGCTCGCGATACTGCGCGAGATCGAGACGGAGACGTCCTGCGACAGTCTTCATTGCCTTGATCTGCGCCGATCCACCTACGCGTGACACCGAGATACCGACGTTGACCGCGGGGCGAACACCGGAATAGAAAAGATCTGCCTCGAGGAAGATCTGTCCGTCAGTGATCGAGATCACGTTCGTCGGGATGTATGCGGAAACGTCGCCGGCCTGCGTTTCAATGACAGGAAGCGCCGTCAGTGATCCGCCGGGCTTGAGAATGTTCACGCCATCGACCACACCGGTATCCTCACGCAGCTTTGCAGCGCGCTCGAGAAGACGCGAGTGGAGATAGAACACGTCACCGGGGAAGGCCTCGCGTCCCGGAGGACGGCGAAGAACGAGCGAGAGCTGACGATACGCAGCAGCTTGCTTGGTGAGATCGTCGTACACGCAAAGCGTTGCCTTCCCTTCGTTGTACATGAAGTACTCGGCCATCGCGCAGCCCGAGTAGGGCGCGATGTACTGCATCGGCGCGGGGTCGGATGCGCCTGCAACGACGACGATCGTGTATTCCATCGCGCCAGCCTGGCGAAGCTTTTCGACAACCGATGCGACGGTCGAGTTCTTCTGGCCGATTGCGACGTACACGCAGATGACGCCGGTGCCCTTCTGGTTGATGATCGTATCGATCGCGATCGCGGTCTTGCCAGTGCCGCGATCGCCGATGATGAGCTCGCGCTGACCGCGGCCAATCGGGATCATCGAGTCGATTGCCTTGATACCGGTCTGGAGCGGCTCCTTGACCGGCTGGCGCACGATGATTCCAGGCGCAGGCGATTCGACCTTACGAGTGGTCGTCGCGTTGATCGTGCCTGCTTCGTCGATCGGGCGTCCGAGCGGATCGACAACGCGGCCGATGAGCTCGGGTCCAACCGGCACTTCGAGCACGCGCGCGGTGCGGCGGACTTCATCGCCTTCTTTCAGGACGAGATAGTCGCCGAGAATGACGGCGCCGATGTTGTCTTCTTCGAGGTTGAGTGCGAGAGCGGTGATCTTGTCGCCGGTCTCGGAGGATGTGACTTCGAGCATCTCGCCGGCCATTGCCTTCGAGAGTCCATATATGCGAGCAATACCGTCTTTCACTTCGAGGACGGTACCGACTTCTTCGACGTCCAGATCTCTCAAGTCAGCCGCTTCGATTTCACGAAGGAGGATGTCCTTGATTTCGCCAGGGCGGAGAGTGGTCTCGGTTGCCATGATTTTGTGTCGGGCTAGGAGCGTTTAATAGGTAGGGACTGCGGTCGCTGCGGAGCTTGTGAAAAATATCACAAGCCCCGTTTGACTGCAAGCTGGAGGTCCCGTTTCGCCCGCCATTTTGGTGCCACCAGCCGGTGCTGCCGATTGCTTAGCGCACCCGCACCGGGACGTTGCTGGTGACAGTTCCACCATCGCCCAGGCTGCCGCCGAGCGTACCCCAGCAATACACTTCCTGCTGCGGCGTCACTGCGCATGTATGAAAGCGACCCGCACTGATGGAGGCAAAGGTATGACCACCGACGACCAGGAGAGGCAGCGGGCTCGTTGGCTGCGATGTTCCGATGCCAAGGTGGTAATTGCTATTGTCGCCCCAGCAGTATGCATCACCTTCTGCCGTCAGACCGCAATTGTGGCGGTTTCCAGCTGTGATACTTTTGAAGACGTGCCCACCAGCGACAGCGACTGGCACTGCGGTGTCGGTCTGGTTTCCATTTCCGAGCTGCCCCCAACTGTTTCGCCCCCAGCAATAGGCCGCTCCCGCAGTCGTCAAGCCACATGAATGAAAGCCGCCAGCAATTACCGTCGTGAAGGTCAGATTTCCCGATATGACCGATGGCTCAGCTCTCTGTGACTTGGTTCCGTTTCCAAGCTGCCCAAACGTGTTGTCTCCCCAGCAGTATCCGACGCCGTCAGTCGTCACGCCGCATGTGAAATACCGCCCGGCACCAATGCCTGCAAATTGGAGATCACCCGATACCGGTACCGGCTGCGCCGCGTTTGCAGAGCTTCCCTGCCCTAGCGCACCCGTCTGTCCTTCTCCCCAGCAATACCCCTTTCCCGTCGATGTGACGCCGCACGAATGGACATAGCCGGCACTGAGATCACTTAGAACGAGGTCACCGGTTACGGGGCGCGGCGTGAAGGAGCCAGAACCGCCGCTGCCGAGTTGGCCAAGGCCATTCGCTCCCCAACAGTACGCAGTACCTTTAGCAGTCAGGGCGCATGAATGATCCCGCCCCGCCGCGATCTTTTCGAAGGTCAGCCCACCCTGCACCGGCTCCGGTAAGGCAAACTGCCCGGTCTGCGTAATACCAAGCTGGCCAGCTCCATTCTCGCCCCAGCAGTGCGCTGCGCCGGCGGTGTCGATCGCACAGGAGTGGAAATACCCGGCAGCCGAGTTAGAAAAGAAAATCGGATTCCTGACGCTGAAATTTTCGCTTGTCGCCGAGGCGAGGCCGGGAGCGCCCGCAATAATGGCGAATCCAACACCCGCTTTATCGATTGTCAGTGCAGTGAATGTCGCCTTGCCATCGACCGGCTGGACCCTTACTGCGCCGGACAACGTTGCCGCCGACGGATTTGCGTCGAGCGCAACTGCGACAGTGTTCGACGCATTGGGGACACGATTACCGACGGCGTCCCGAATTTCGACAGAAAACGTCTTGATTGCTCCGCCGGCAACAGCGTTTCCAGGCTGTGACGTGAACAACAGCCGGTTCGCCGGTCCCGGCAGAATGTCGAATGGCTGGCTCATACTTCCGAGCAGTCCGGTTGAGTTCGCCACGAGCTGATAGCTGGAGCCTGCTTTCTGCACCCGGACGTCTGCAAACCGGGCGATTCCACCGGATGCCTGCACAATTGCAGATCCGCCGAGTACTGCGGCGCCGTTAGTATTTGCGGTCAAGGCTACTGAAACACGATTCTC
>DASUXX010000321.1:0-8969 GCA_036377755.1 Gemmatimonadaceae bacterium | reverse complement strand
TGCGGATCTCCAACGCGCACCTCAATACCGCGGACATGCGCGCGAGTTCTTACAACATCGATTGTCTGCGGATGACAGTTATCTGCAACGAAGAAAACTTCCTTCCCTTCCTTGCCTTTGATTCCGTAGCTCATCGTCATCGCTTCCGCGGCCGCTGTTCCTTCGTCGAGCAGCGATGCGTTTGCGATTTCCATCGCCGTGAGGTCCATCACCACTGTCTGGAAATTCAGCAAAGCCTCGAGCCGGCCTTGTGCAATCTCGGCCTGGTATGGCGTGTATGCCGTGTACCACGCAGGATTCTCGATGATGTTGCGCTGAATCACCGGCGGGGTCACCGTGTCGTAGTAACCCATGCCGATGAATGACCTGAAGACTTTGTTGCGCGCCGCCATCGCCCTGAACTGGGCGAGCACTTCATGCTCCGCCTTGCCGGGACCAAGGCCCAGACCGCTCTGAAAACGGATCCTGGAAGGGATTGTCGCATCTATGAGGTCGTCGATCGACTTGAAGCCAATCGCGGCGACCATTTTTTCTATATCAGCAGGGCTGGGCCCGATGTGTCGCGGTACAAACGACTCGAATCCGGCCAGCTCCTGTCCAGTCTCTTTCACAGTTGTAGTCATTCTTCCGGTTGTGTTTTGCAGCCTGTGGAATTTAACATCCTCCCTATGCCCAAGGCTCCGCGCCGCTGGCGTTTGATGCATGCTCCCGCCGCTTCCGGTGCTGAGAACATGGCGCGCGATGCCGCGCTCATGGACCACGCGCGAAATACCGGCGAGCACGTCTTCTCGGTCTATTCATGGACGAGGCCGACGCTTTCGCTGGGCCGGAACCAGACCGCCCGCGGCCGCTACGATCTCGATGAAGCTGCACGCCGCGAGATCGATATCGTGCGGCGCCCTACCGGGGGCCGCGCGCTGCTTCACTGGAGAGAAGTGACCTACAGCGTCGCGGCCTCATCCGAAGACGATTCGCTGAGGGAATCCTACGAGCAGATCAATGCGATAGTTCTATATGGATTGCGGAAGCTGGGAGTCGACGCGGCGGAGGCGCAGGGCGGTCCGCGCACGCCGTCACCGGGGGATCTGCCGTGCTTTGCTGCTCCCGCGGAAGGTGAGCTCGTAACGAATGGCTCCAAGCTCGTAGGCAGCGCGCAGGTAAGAGAAAACGGTGCGCTGCTCCAGCATGGCTCGATCCTGATTCGGGACGATCAATCACTGATTGCCGATTTGTTGAGGGAAAAATCGAGTGCGGCCGAAGTTCCCCGCGCAGCGACGCTCGCCGATGCAATGGGCCGTGAGCCAACTCTCGATGAAGTTGCACGCGCCCTCTTCGAATCTGTAAAAGCGCTGGAAGATGCCGACGCGACTGCAATGGATGCTGCGGAAGTCCAGGATCTCACTGAAAAACATCTCGAGCAATTCCAGAATCCGCTGTGGACGTGGAGGAAATAAGGCCGCAACTTGTTGCGCCGTGAGAGCAGCTCTCGTATCCGCATCACTTGTTCTGGTTGCCCTGACCGCCTGTTCCGGCGATTCGACGACTGCGTCGAATTCCTCCGGCGGAACTCTCGTCATCTCAGTTGGTGGCGACCCTGAGACGCTTCTACCGCCTTTGGCCTCGACCACAACCGGCCAGCTCATCGGCGACCTCATATACGACAGGCTCGCTGAGATCGGCGACTCGCTCGACACAGTAGGTGACCACGGTTTCCAGCCGCGACTGGCAAAGACGTGGGATTGGTCCGCCGACTCGCTGTCGATCACGTTCCATCTCGACCACGCCGCAAAGTGGCACGATGGAAAACCTGTCCGCGCCAGCGATGTCGCATTCACCTATCGCCTTTATACGGATACCGCAAACGCATCGCAGTTTGCGGCGCAGCTCGCGGGCATCGATTCGGTAACCGCGCCTGACAGCGCAAGCGCAAAGGTGTGGTTCCACGAGCGTTCACCAATGCAGTTCTACGATGCGGTGAACACGATGCTGATAATTCCGGAGCATCAGCTGGCTAACCTGAGCGGCAAGGATCTGCAGTCAGCACCAGCGGCGCGTGCGCCGATCGGCAGCGGACGCTTTCGGTTCAGAAAGTGGAACGCCGGACAGTCGATCGAGCTCGTTGCGGATACAGCGAACTATCGCGGCCGCGCGTCGCTCGACCGAGTCGTCATCGCCATTGCAGCTGACATGAACACGGCGATAACACGACTCGCCGGTGGCGAAGCGGATGTCCTCGAGCAGATCCCGGCTGCCAGCCTCCCGCAGGTGGCGTCGGACACCTCATTGCACATCATCCTCGCGCCGAGCCTCGACTACAACTTCATGCAGTTCAACGTGGCGCGCCCGTTGTTCGCTGATCGCGAGCTGCGGCGCGCCCTCACGATGGCGCTCGATCGCGCATCGATCGTGAGAAACGCATACGATTCACTCGCCGATGTTGCGATCGGGCCAACGGTCCGCGCGTATCCGACGACTGATGCTTTGCTGAAACAGATTCCGTTCTCCCGCGAAGCTGCGATGCGGGCCCTCGATTCTCTCGGCTGGAAGGACACAAACGGAGATGGCATCCGCGAAAGTAATGGACGGAAGCTCGAGTTCCGACTCGGTGTGCCCACGGTAAGCAAAGCACGCAACGCGATGGCGACTGTGATTCAGCAGCAGCTCAAGCAGGTCGGCGCGAACGTCATCATCGACGCGCTCGACATCCCTCGCTTCGTCGAGGCCGAATCCACTCACAACTTCGACGCGGTGCTCGGTGGATGGCACGTAGAACCCAGTCCCGGTGGGATAAGGCAGACATGGG
Source organism: Gemmatimonadaceae bacterium (assembly GCA_036377755.1). Taxonomy (GTDB): domain Bacteria; phylum Gemmatimonadota; class Gemmatimonadetes; order Gemmatimonadales; family Gemmatimonadaceae; genus UBA4720. Next base: position 6,166 of record DASUXX010000321.1, on the reverse strand, counting down.
GGTCGGGCGGAATCGATGGCGGCTCGAATTACGGATCGTATCGAAACGCTTCGTTCGACGCGCACGTGGACAGCGCTCTCTCAGCGTCAACGCTTGCAGGCCGGCGCGATCATTTCACGAAGGCGTATCAGATCATCAACGATGATGCAGCCGCTGTCTGGCTTGCTGAGCCGAAGCGGGTAATGGCAGTACACAAGCGGATTCAGACTGTGGGGATGCGTCCCGATGCATGGTGGGCCAACATCGCGGACTGGTCCATTCCCGCCGACAAGCGGATTGCGCGGGACCGCATCGCGACAGGCAGGTAGAGAGTGGCGGCATTTCTCGTACGCCGCCTGATTCAGGGAATCGTGGTCGTCGCGCTCGTGACGACCATTGTTTTTGTGCTGATACATCTCGCGCCCGGCGATCCATTCGCTTCAGCCGTCAGCAATCCGTCGATCACCGAATCGATTCGCGCGAGCTGGCGTCACGCATATGGGCTCGACAGGCCACTCGGCGAACAGTACCTGCGATATGTCGCAAACGTATTTCGCGGTGATCTGGGATTTTCGTTTTCGCTCCAGCGCCCTGTCGCCGCAGTTCTCGCCGATGCATTGCCGAACACCATTCTGCTGATGCTGCTTGGCTTGATTGCCGGGTTTGCGCTCGGTATCGCGGTCGCGATTGCGCAGGTACGGAATCGCGGCAAGGCGCTCGACAAATTCCTTGGCGGTGTGTCGCTCACTTTTTTTGCTGTACCTGACTTCTGGCTTGCGCTGCTTCTCCTCGTTTCTCTCGCCTACTGGGTCCCGATCTTTCCAATAGGTGGCGCAACCAATCCTGTCATGTACGACACGTTCAGTCCCGCTGAACAAGTTTGGGACAGAGCGCGACATGTAATTCTTCCTGCAGCAACTCTCGCGCTTCTCTACTTCCCTGTCATTGCGCGGCACCAGCGCGCTGCACTCGCCGATGCACTGCCGTCCGATTACGTGACGACCGCTCGCGCGAAAGGCGTGAGCGAGAAAACGCTCATCCGCCGTCATGCACTGAGAAACGCGCTGCTTCCGATCGTCACACTGCTCGGAATCGCCCTTCCGGGATTACTGACGGGAGCAGTGTTCGTCGAGCGTGTTTTCTCGTGGCCAGGTATGGGCTCGGTGATCGTCAATTCGATTCACAGCCGCGATTACCCGCTGCTCACCGCATGCGTGATACTCGGCTCGGCATTCGTAGTCGCGGGAAGCGTCATCGCCGACGTGCTGTACCGGTTGCTCGACCCAAGGCTTCGCGATGAACGCTGACACGCCGATTCTTTCGCTGAGCTTCGCGCGTGCCCGGTCGCGGATTCGTGACACGGATCGCTCGCTGGTCTTCGCGCTCATTCTGCTGGCGGCGATCGCGATACCATGCCTGCTCGCACCAGTTGCCGCGCCATACGATCCCAACGCGCAGCCGGACATCGTGGGGCTGAGAAGCGTGCCGCCGTCGCTCGCGCATCCAATGGGAACAGATCCAGTCAGTCGCGATGTGCTGAGCAGACTTTTATACGGTGGCCGGCTTTCACTCAGCGTCGCGCTTTTTGCGACACTCGTGAGCGTCACTCTCGGCACGGCATATGGCGCAATCGCGGGTTACACCGACGGAATTGCGGGCACAATTCTCGAGCGCCTGCTCGATGCACTGCTCGCAATTCCGCGGCTTCTGTTACTCATCGCAATCTTCGCTTTGTGGCGTGATATCCCGATCACCGGCTTCATCGTGATCCTCGGCGCGACTGGATGGTATGGCCTTGCGCGTCTCGTGAGAGGTCAGGTTCTTGCGTTAAAGCGGCAGGATTTTGTCGCGTCGGCAGCGGCGCTCGGTGCGGGCCGAATGCGAATTCTCACTCGCCACATCCTGCCCAACGTCACCACGCCGGTGATCGTCGCAGCGATGCTCGGCATCGGACACATCATAGTTTTGGAGGCAGGCCTGTCGTTTCTTGGACTCGGAGTGCATCAGCCGACGGCGAGCTGGGGCAACATGATTCAGGATGGGTCAGACCAGATTGCGAATCACTGGTGGATATCGCTCTTTCCAGGACTCGCGATCATCCTTACCGTCATTGCGTTCAACATCCTGGGCGATGCACTGCTTCGCGTACTGTCGCCCAGACAATCTCGATTTGAATGACTGAGCCGCTTCTCTCTGTCGAAAATCTCAGGACGTATTTCTACGGCGCACAGGCTGTCGCCAAGTCTGTCGATGGCGTGTCGTTCGTTGTTAACGCGGGCGAGACGGTGGGAATAGTTGGCGAATCAGGCTGTGGCAAATCAGTCACCGCTCTTTCGATACTTCGCCTGATTCAACCGCCGGGAAGAATCGAGAAAGGAAGCCGGATCATGTTCGAGGGAAAAGATCTTGTGTCGCTCGACGATGCCGGCATGCGCGATGTTCGCGGCAATCGCATCTCGATGATTTTCCAGGAACCCATGTCCGCGCTCAACCCTGTTTTCACGGTCGGAGATCAGGTTGCGGAAGTGGCGCGAGTGCACGGCTCCGGTTCGCGAAAGGATGCGTGGAATCGCGCAGTGGAGATGCTCACGCTCACAGGCATCCCGTCGCCTGAAGAGCGCGCGAAGCAATACCCGCATCAACTGTCGGGTGGAATGCGCCAGCGCGTTCTCATCGCGATGGCGCTCATGATGAATCCGGCACTCGTGATCGCCGATGAGCCGACGACTGCTCTCGACGTGACGATTCAGGCGCAGATTCTCGAGCTGCTAGTCGATCTTCAGAAGCGGCTTGGCACATCCATCCTCATGATCACACACGATCTGGGAGTGATCGCTGAAACGGCAACGAGAGTCCTGGTGATGTACGGCGGAGAGGTCGTCGAAGAAGCCGCGGTGACAACGCTATTCGAGACAGCGCATCATCCATACACCGAAGGACTGATGAACGCGATGCCGCAGATCACCGAGTCGCGCGAGCGTCTCAATGTCATTCCGGGGACGGTGCCGCCGCCGACAGCGTGGCCAAGCGGCTGCCGCTTTCGCGATCGATGTCCCTATTCGTGGGAGCGGTGCGAGCGAGAGCATCCGCCACTTTACCAGATAGGGGAAGGACACACGTCACGGTGTCATCTGGCTGAGGAGCCGGAGCGGCGCGCGCATCCGCATCTCCCTCTTGTCGAACAGGCCGGAGCGACGCTGTGACGGAGCCACTCTTACAGGTTCGGAATCTTCGTAAAGTATTTCCTATTACCAAGGGCGTATTTGCCCGTAAAGTCGGCGAAGTACGCGCAGTGCACGATGTGTCATTTGACATCATGCCGGGCGAAACATTGTCGCTCGTCGGTGAATCAGGCTGCGGCAAGACGACCACGGGCCGCGCAATTCTGCGATTGATCGAGCCTACATCGGGCGAAGTGAAGTTTGCCGGTCGCGATGTTCTCGCGATGAACGCATCGGAGCTGCGAGCAGCGCGGCGCGAGATGCAGATCATCTTCCAGGATCCTGTGTCGTCACTCAATCCACGGATGACTGTCGGCGCTGCAATCCGTGAAGGGATCACGATTCACAAGCTTGCCGAGGGCGCAGAAGCGGATAAGAGAGTCGGACGACTTCTCGAGGAAGTTGGACTCCGCAAGGAATACGCATCACGATATCCGCACGAGTTCTCAGGAGGACAAAGGCAGCGTATCGGTATCGCACGCGCGCTTGCAGTTGAGCCGAGGTTCATCGTGTGCGACGAACCCGTGTCCGCGCTCGATGTGTCGGTGCAGGCGCAGGTGATCAACCTGCTCCGTGATCTTCAAAGAGAGAGAGGTCTTACATATCTGTTCATTGCGCACGATCTCTCGGTCGTGAAGCACATGTCCGATCGCGTCGCGGTGATGTACCTCGGCAAGATCGTAGAGCTTGCGAAGGGACAGGATCTGTATCGTGAGCCAACCATGCCTTACACGCAGGCACTGTTGTCGGCGGTGCCTGTTGCAGATCCAACGCTGTCCAAAAAGCGAATACTTCTCGAGGGAGATGTGCCGTCTCCCGCGAAGCCGCCCTCGGGGTGCGTGTTTCATCCACGGTGTCATCATCCCGCAAAAGACGCAGCGTGCTCGAAGATCGACCCTCCACTGGAGGAAAAGGCACCAGGGCACCTTGCAGCGTGTATCAAGCAGCCACCTACTGTCATAACGTGGCAAGAACAGCAGGCCGCGGGTGGCACCAATCCGCCCGAGAAATACTTTCCAGTAGTGGAACAGCTAACCAGGCAACCAGCCGCCACCCCTGAAGGCGCCATATGACGATGACAACGGACAAGTCCGTTTTTGATCAGCCCGAAGCCGGAGTCGTAACTACGGACGCCCCAACGGGGCTCGAGAAATGGACGCAGGACCGCGGATTCTTTGGACACCCCCGCGGACTTTCCACTCTCTTCTTCACGGAGATGTGGGAGCGGTTCTCGTACTATGGACTGCGCCCGCTGCTGGTGCTGTTCATGTCCGCCACGATCATGCAGGGCGGATATGGATTCGATCGCACGACTGCATCGGCAATCGTCGGCATTTACGGCGCGTTCGTGTATCTCATGTCGCTGCCCGGTGGATGGGTCGCTGACCGCCTGCTCGGACTACGGCGCGCAATATTCATCGGCGCGTGCCTGATTTCAGCGGGACATATCTCGATCGGATTGTCCGGCCTCGCGGGACCGGGATCAGGAAAGATTCCGTTCTTCCTTGGACTGGTTCTCATCGTTCTCGGAACGGGACTGCTCAAGCCGAACATCTCGGCGATTGTCGGCGATCTGTATCCTGAAGGTGGTGCGCGACGCGATGCAGGATTCTCGATTTTCTACATGGGAATCAACGTCGGATCGCTCATCGGCCAGATGGTGACAGGCTACCTCGGCGAGCAGGTCGACTGGCATGTTGGAATGGGTGCAGCAGGTGTTGCAATGCTGCTCGGATTGATCAACTACGGATTGCGTCACAAGGCCACGCTTGGCCCGATCGGTATGCAGCCTACGCGACTTGCTGATCCCGTGAAACAGGCGCGACAGGAGCGCAACGTGAAGACTGTCGTCTTTGGCGTTCTTGGACTCATCGCGCTGCTCTTTGTTCTTGCCGCAACGGGAACCGTCACGCTGAATCCCGCGAGCATCGCGAAGAACATGACGTACCTCCTGGTTGGACTTGCCGTCGTGTTTTTCCTCTCCGTCTACGCACTTGGACATCTGACCGGTGATGAGAAGAAGCGCGTTGCGGTGATCATGGTGCTGTTTGCATTCGCTGCAATCTTCTGGTCGGCGTTCGAGCAGGCGCCGACGTCGCTGAATCTTTTCGCGCGCGACTTCACTGATCGTCAGGTCGGCGGATTCACAATTCCAGCAACGTGGTTCCAGTCTGTGAACCCGCTGATGATCATCATCTTCGCGCCGATCTTCGCATCGCTGTGGGTGGGTCTCGCGAAGCGCGGTCTCGACCTTTCGAGCCCGACGAAATTTGCACTCGGTCTCGCACTCGCCGGTCTCGGGTTCTGGATCATGATCTATGCGGCGAACGCAGTCGTCGCGAGCGGTGGTAAAACACTGGTCTCACCGTGGTGGCTCGTCGGCAGCTACTTCTTCCAGTCTGTTGGTGAGCTGTGCCTGAGCCCCGTTGGTCTCTCGTCGATGACCAAACTTTCGCCGCGCCGCTACGTCGGCCAGATGATGGGCATCTGGTTCCTCGCATCCGCGCTGGGAAATCTCATCGGCGGACGTGTTGGCGGACATGTCGATCCTGAAAAGCTGGATCAGATGCCGCAGCTGTTCTCTGCCACGACGATGTCGCTTATGATCGCAGCCGTTGTGTGCGCACTGCTGATCATTCCGATTCGTAGAATGATGGGCGGCAAAGGTCCTCGCACTGCTGCACAAGGATAGAGGACTACGACGCGGCGCTCACGCGCGCTCGTAGCCCTGTAACTGCAACGACGCGGCGCTCACGCGCGCTCGTAGCCCGTAGCAGCTTTAGCGCTTAGCCCTTAGCGTGCTAAAACAGAACGGCGCCGTTAGCTAAGAGCACCAAACAGCTAAAAGCGCAGTTCTGTTGTAGCACGCTAAGGGCTAAGCGCTAAAGCTGCTACCGGCTACGAGCGCGCGAGAGCGCCGCGTCGTAGTCCTCTATCCTTGTGCAGCAGTACGAGGACCTTTGCCG